>CAXYKQ010000065.1:0-5545 GCA_964277835.1 uncultured Edaphocola sp.
CAGAACAAGTCCATGCTGACACTACAAAGTAACACTCCGAACAGGAAGGAGGCTAATGGTATAAGGATCATTGGCGTGCGATAGCGTTGCCAGGAAGCTTTGCTGAAATAGGTTCGGAATAAAGTGCTGTAAACATGCGCCACATCGATGAGTAAAACCAGGAGCACCCACCAGTAAAGAGGGATCTCCTGGGCATCCCGGAACAATTGCGGGAACACAACAATAAAAGCCAGGCACAGGAATGGTGGGGCAATGATCAACAAAAGGTCTGCCCAGGGCTTCCCTAACCAGGGTTTGGTAATAGACAAAGTTGTTTTCAATTCATTCATAAAAATCGCTTTACTTGCCCGGCGGCATTTAATCCCTGGTAAAAAGCCTCTTCGAAAATGCTGATACCGGCGATGTCGGTATGGGCAAAATGAATGGTGGTGCCGATACTTTGCTGCAAGCTTTTACGCGCTTCCCCCCAGATCCAGCCCGGCAAAGGTTGTATCATGGCGTGTCCCCATAAAGCAACATCAACCTGTAGTAACTGTTGCTCCAGGTTAGGATGCACCTTCAACAGGTCGGCAATAATTTCTTCTGTCCAATCTTTATGCTTTTTCCCAAGGGCAGCTTTACGCGCATCCGCATTAGAAGCGCCTTTAAGCGGTTTATAATAAGTCAGGTTTTTTACCGGCTGCGAGAGGCTGATCTTCTGGTGCCCGGCATCTACATAACCCAGCCCACTACCTTTGTAGATTACGTTATCCCAGGACAGGTCTGCCCCGTTCCGTTCCTCCAGGCCAGCCTTTACTTTCAGGTTAGCTACCATCCAGGGGCTGTATTGCATGTTAGCCTGCACCTGCCCTGCCCTCCCGGGATCGGCCTTAGCGAGCATCAGCGCATTGACAAACTGGGGGGCGGCTATAATGCATTGGGCACACCTTAGCCCTTTTATGGTCTTATGCAACACATCGTAATAACTGATCTCTACTTTTCCATCTACTTCTTCAACAGCAATCACGAGGCTATTGGTCCTTACGGCCGCTTTACCTGCCTTGAGCAGGTGTTCCGCAAGAAAACCGTTACCCTGCTCCCAGGTCAGGACATCGTCGTACTGCGCATTCGCTGCACGACCCTTGCGCGCGGCGAAATAATGAATACCGGCCCAGGCACTGATCTGCTCTATTGGCGTACCAAAATCATCCAGGGTACAATAGTTGGCATACCAGAGTAATTCAGGAGCATTAAACCCCTGTCGGGTCAGCCACTCTTTAAAAGTCTGTTGGTCTAAAGCAGTATATACCGGATCGGCACTGGAAAGCGATACCGGAATAGCAAAGGCATCCCTGCCATCTATTCCCCGCTCCCGGCGCAACCGGGCCATTGCTTCAAAAAACCGGGTAAATTGCTTTTTGACCGTTTCACTTAAGCCGTGGTTGGGTACGATTCCCTCCTGCCATTTACCATTGATATAAAGGCGGTCTTGCGGGTCGTGGCACAGGTATAGCTCGTTGTACACGGGCAAATCATGCTCGAAACCGGTGACCACGCCAACCTCTTCCAGGAAGCGAATATATTCGGTAAGCTCATTGTTGGGGATAGGCACGTAATGTGCCCCGTAAGGAAATTTCGAGTATTCATTGCTACCACTAGCCGCATTCCCACCGGTATGTGCCTCCAGTTCCAGCAACACCACCTCGTCTATACCTGATTTGGCCAGGTGCATGGCTGCGGATAAACCACTGATGCCACCACCTACAATCACAACTTTTCTTTCTTCAAACACTTCAGGCCGCTCAAAAGTTCTATCCCTTAACAAATGGCCGATCGCGGCGCTGGCCCCGACAATAGACCCGGGGATCTTTCTCTGGCTGTTACAGGCAGTCATGCCTAATCCAAGTCCGCCGGAAACGGTCATCATCCATCTTATAAATTGCCTGCGCTCCATACTAACGGTCGGTATAATGTCTCCATTCCTGTTCAAAATATTTGACCAGGGCCTGGTTGTTTAGTTTGTTGACCTCTAAGGTATCTTTGCTGCGCATATCTTCAGAAAAAGTCATCATTTGCTGGAATACGGGTTTACTGATATATTTTACCGGTACCGCAAAAGTATCGGGAACCGCTAAAGGCGCCTCCCTGCTTGCCATTATATAGCCCCATTCGCCAAAGGAAGGTACATAGTTATGATAAGGCAGGGTCCTGAAACCACATGCGTTCAGCGTCTTATTTACACACCAGAAGCTTTTCGGCGCTACCAGCGGGGAGGTACTTTGAACCACAATCACCGACAAGGGGTGCAACACCTGTTTCAGCGCATTATAAAAAGTACTGGAATATAATTTACCTAAACCAAAACTGGAAGGATCGGGGAAGTCAATGATCACGCAATCGTAGACCTTCCGGCTTTCTTTCAGCCAGATAAAGGCATCTTTATTTTCTATACTCACTTTAGGATTGCTCAGCGAATGTCCATTCAAAGCCGACAGCATTTTATGGGAGCGGAACAAGCGGGTCATTTCGGGATCCAGGTCTACAAGGTGAATGTGCTCCACACCCGGATATTTCAGGATTTCCCTCACGGCAAGTCCATCACCGCCGCCTAAAACCAATACATTGCGCAACTGCTTCACGTTGCTCATTGCGGGATGCACCAAAGCTTCATGATAACGGTATTCGTCCCTGGAGCTGAATTGCAGGTTGCTGTTCAGGAAGAGCCGCAATTCATCCCTGTTTTTGGTCAGCACAATACGCTGATAGGGCGTGGATGTTGCAAATACCACTTTGTCCTGGTAAGAAAGCTCATCGCCGTAATCCATAATTTCGTCCGCAAAAGCAAACGCGATAACCTGCGCGACAAGCACCAGGAAGGCCGTTAGTTTAAGGGAAGCTACACGCTTGATCTGCTCGCTGAAATAATAACACAGGATGATGCTGACAACGACATTTACAATACCAAAGAAAAGACTGGTACGTATCAGGCCAAGATGCGGCACAAACAAAAGCGGGAAGACTATTGAAGCCAGTAAAGCCCCGATGTAATCGAAGGTAAAAACCCGGCTTACCAGCTCATTGAAAGAGAGTTTGTCCTTGAGTATCTTTAATAGCAGCGGTATCTCTATACCCACAAGCGTCCCTATGATCACCACGAGGAAGAGCAATAAAAACTGGAAACCGTCAATCACCGGGAACAGGACGAACAGGAGGGGCGCAGAGATTCCACCAATTAATCCAACCAGCAATTCTACCTGTACAAACCAGGTGATCAGGTTGCGGGTAAAATACTTGGAAAAAAAAGACCCGATACCCATGGAAAACATATAGGTGCCGATGATCAGACTGAACTGCGTGATACTATCGCCCAGCACATAGGACGCCAGCGTGCCGGCAATCAACTCGTAAATGAGTCCGCAAACAGCGATGATAAGAACGGAAAAAAGAAGTAACCACTGCGTTCTTATGACTTGCCTGGGGGTCTTATCCATGAATTGATGCAGCAATAATAATAGCTAATGACAAAAGGAAAAAACCAACCAGGAGTGCCGCAGCCTTATTCTGCTTTTCAAACACTTCCCTGAACAAGTTATGCTTCGGGGTCACTACCTCGATAATAATAAAGGCCACAATCAGCGCTACAATACCGATACCGGCAAACATTAATGAATTGAATACACTTGCTGTCATTATAATCATTTTTAATAATTTATTTATGATAAAAATAGGTTCTGCCCGTGCGGGCGTTATTGCTGCCCCCAGCACTGGTCTCATTTCCCTGGAAAGGCCATAGAGAGAAGCCCATGTAATCGGCGCCGGCCTTGATACCGGTGACGCCCAGCACGAAGAGGATAAACCATTTCATTTTTTTAATATGCTCTGAGATTTTCATTAGCTCTGTTGTATTTTTATCAGGCCCACCTTTGTTGCTCTCTTGAATAATTACGGATTAGTAAGACAACAGGCCAGCTCAATATAAGGATTAGAGGGAACCAGAAATTTAAGGCCCGCTTTGAACCCGCCTGCGCTTTGACATATAAGGAGGTTACCGTTCCCGCATCTGTTCCTTTTTCGGCTTCGATATTTAAAACATATTTCCCTTTCGGTACCGCAGTAAATAAATGATCATAGGTATTGCTTCCCTCTGACCAGTTTTCACCGCCATCAGTACCGGAATAATATTCCAGGTCTTTCCCGGCATTATACTCTTGCCCGGTCGCCGTATTGACCAATGTATAATTAAGCGATACCCAGTTGTTCATCACATCAGAACTAATATCGATCCCGACATTTGTACGGAAATGATTCAATTCAAAGGGTTCTGAAGTGATTGCGATATCTTTTGAAGTATCGGTAAAAGTATAGGTATTCGAAAGCACCACTTTAGCAGGCGTTCCGGTAAGATCAATCCCTAAATGCACCAGCACAAAAAGAATAACCGCTAAAGCACCCGCAACGATTATTTGCTGGTTGGTAAATTTCGAGGAAGGCTCTAAAACCCCGAGTCCTGTTTTTTTAGGCAGTATTAAAGGTGTTTCCTGGTTTTGCAGCTCCTTCCGGTCCACGTATGCGCCCCGGAACCAATAATTATTGCTGTCCCCGTCCCGCTCCAGGCTGAACAGGTAAGGTGGAGCGATATAATCATAAGTAAATCCCCTCCGGTTATTGGACGCAAAATCGTCGAAGACATAGCCTTCCGCCCATAACAACTTAGTAGCATAGTCATCGTAGAACTGGTAATAAGTGCCTTCAAAATAAATAGTACCCTGCCCAACGCCTGGTAATAAAGGGAATTCCATGGTTTCATAAACCAGCATAAAATTCCCGTTGAAGACATTTAAAAAGGCGAAGCCGCCATCCGTCTCACAATAGAGGGTAAATTCCTGCCACTGCGCCCCATCATTATCTTCTTTAATCGTTGACCCGATCACCTTATAATCCTCGCCTGATAAATGTAACTTCGTTCCGAGAGGGATTTTAGCGGAATCATTTCTTTGCAATCGCGGCACCTTCTGGTCTTTCACCCAACGCCATTTTTCGCTGAATGTATTGAGTGTACTGCAGTGCGGGCATACAAAATTTTTAACCAGCGGGAAGTAGGGAATATTTACTTCTTTTCCGCATGAAGTGCAATCTACATAATCCTTTTCATTAAACCGGATGGAAGGATTGATTGTAGAGAGCTCAAGATCTTCAGGGGATTCAACCGGTTCCTGCTTAAAAATGTGGCATTCTTTACCGGCCCGCCATATTTCGATATAAGTTTCGCCGTCCTTACTTTGAAACAAAAAGCGTTCCTCAGCTCCTAATACATCAGCAGCACTTTCTCCTTTCACATCAAATCCCCAGAAATCATCCAGTTGTACGAGCCGGTAAGTACCCAGGCCCTCGATGATCGTATCGTTGATAGTAGCCGCTCTGTTCAGTCTTTCGTATAAACCTTTTGTATTAATCCCGGTAACCGGAGTTAACACGGTCTGGAAGCCGTAGGACTCTTCCAGAAATCTGACAGAACCATCCTGCATTTTCATGGTCCAGAAATTCAGGGCAGCATTTTTAAATACGA
>CAXYKQ010000066.1:0-3276 GCA_964277835.1 uncultured Edaphocola sp.
TGGAAAACCACCTACGCCTAACGCTATGTCCAATCCTAATGAACCGGTAGGGATTACTTCCATCTCCACATTAGCTTTTTCACCCAGCTTCATCACGGAACCCTTACCAAAATCTTTATCTATTTTATCAAGCGTCATCTTGAGCGCTTTCAATTTTTCGTCTGACATTTTTTAAACGGTTTTATACAACAAAGATAATACATCGGGTATTGTCCTGTTTGATTTATTTGTTCACAAAAATATATGTAGTAAATATAAATATTATGGCGCTATTAAACAAATTTAATAGCGCCATAAAGGGTTACTTGAATTTTTTCTCTGCTAGATGGAACCGTCTTCGCTGGTAGCGGCTTTGCCGTTCTCTTTAATGTTATGAACGAATTCTTTTGCAGGTTTGAACGCCGGAATCAGGTGCTCCGGTATCTCAACCGCTACATTTTTCTTAATGTTTCTACCGATTTTAGCGGCCCTTTTCTTAACGATAAAGCTACCGAAACCCCGGATAAATACTGCTTCTCCTTCCTCAAGAGAATTCTTTACTTCTTTAAAAAAAGTTTCAAGAGTTACCAGGACATCCACTTTCGGAATGCCTGTTTTGTCGGCTATTTTAGCGACCATGTCTGCTTTTCTCATAAAAATGATTTGATACTAGTCTGAATGATGAATATGCAAAGTCAAAATAGTTTACCCTAAATACCATGTATGACTTTACGAAACAAAATTAGTGAAATGAACGAGTTGTGTAGGAGTATTAATGTTAATATGATGTTTTTTATTGTTAAAATCAATGATTATTAGCCTAAAGTTAAGCAAAATAGGTTTAAATGATCTCCTGGCACAGCTCTATTAGCACAGAATTGGTGCTTTTCGGATGCAAAAAACAAACCAGTTTGTTATCAGCACCTTTTTTAGGTTCCTCTTGCAATAAGGTAAATCCCTCTGATTTCAGGCGCGCCATTTCAGACCGTATATCTTCTACGGCAAACGCCAGGTGATGAATTCCCTCGCCTTTCTTTTCTATATATTTTGCAATAGCACTGTCTTCGGATAAAGCGGCTACCAACTCTACTTTAGTCTCTCCCGAGCGGAAGAAAGCAGTGCTTACTTTTTCACTATCAACGGTTTCCGTTTTATAGCTTTCTACCTGCATTAATTTTTCGAATAAGCTTTTAGATACTTCCAGATCTTTAACGGCAATACCTATATGCTCTAAATTTTTAAACATAATGTTTTAATGATAAATATTTCAAATTTTCAAATCAACAAAGCCTATTAAGGCTAAGGTGCAAAACTAATGCAAAGGCCGTACTTTTGTATTTTATGCGCTTAAATCTTTTATGGGCCCAATATATTTAGATTACAATGCCACTACGCCTTGTGCGGAAGCGGTTGTAGCAGCTATGTTACCATATTTTTCTGAAAAATTCGGTAACCCGGCAAGTCGCACCCATGCTAAGGGCTGGCAGGCTGATGAGGCGGTAAAAATGGCTACGGGTTATGTGGCGCAACTGATTAACGCGACGCCCGAGGAAATCGTTTATACCAGCGGGGCTACGGAAAGTTGCAACCTGGCCATAAAAGGCGTTTATGAACGCCTGAACGCTTACGGTAATCATATCATCACCTGTAGTACCGAGCATAAAGCCGTATTAGATACCTGCGCCCACCTGGAACAAATGGGTGCCAGAGTTACCTACCTGGAAGTGGACGGGAACGGCAATATAGCGTTAAATGATCTTGAGGCTGCCATTACAGAGCAGACTGTTTTAATCGCGCTTATGTATGCCAATAATGAAACCGGTGTGATCCACCCGGTAGCGGAAATCGGTAAACTAGCCCGGGAAAGAAAAATATATTTCTTTTGCGATGCAACGCAAGCAGCCGGTAAGCTGGACATAGATGTGCAGCGGGACCGTATCGACCTGCTGGCCTTAAGCGCGCATAAATTCTATGGACCTAAAGGAATCGGCGCTTTATACATTAATCGTAAAGTGCCGCGTGTACAGCTGGTGGCGCAGATAGATGGCGGCGGCCATCAAAACGGGTTCCGGAGCGGTACTTTAAACGTGCCCGGCATAGTGGGTATGGGTAAAGCGGCTATGCTTTGTCAAACGGAGCAACACGAACAGGAAATGACCCGGATTGAAACCTGGCGGGATGAAATAGAAGCGGGTTTGTTAACCATACCCGGTTCGCTGGTCAATAGTGCCGGAGCGCAAAGATTACGAAATGTGACCAATATTGCTTTCCCGGGCATCAAAGCAGAGCGCCTGGTGAGCAAGTTAAATGATGTCATTGCTTTTTCGGTTGGCTCTGCCTGTACTGCTGCGCAGCAAAAGGCCTCCCATGTATTACAGGCTATGCGTATTGATAAAGAAGTGCTCGAGGGTTCGGTAAGGTTAAGCCTGGGTACCTTGCTTACTGCGGAAGAGGTGCCCCTGATCATTCAACAATTCAAGCAGGCGGTTACCGCATTGCAACCATAAAATATTTAATAAAATGATATACATTACAGATAAAGCTGTAGAGCGCGTATTGCAGATCCAGAAGGATGAAAACCTGGAAAAGAATTTTTTTGTGCGGGTAAGTGTAGTAGGAGGCGGCTGCTCCGGTCTTTCTTACAAACTGGATTTCGACAACCAATCCCAGCAGGGGGACCAGGTATTTGTAGACAAAGGAATTACCCTGGTAACGGACATCAAAAGTTTTTTGTATCTATGTGATACTACGCTGGATTATTCTGATGGCCTGGATGGTAAGGGCTTTCACTTCGTAAACCCTAATGCGGCCAGGACCTGCGCCTGTGGAGAAAGCTTCTCCGTATAAGAGGGGAGGTCTTTTTATTCTGTCAAATCGCCTTTGTTTAGCTTTAATCCCTTAATTTTGCTAAAATTTTTCGAGGGCTTAAAGAAAATGAATAGTGTAGTGCAAGTTTCAGAAAACAATGAACAAATAAGGCCATCCAAGCTAAAAGATTACTTCACCCTGGCGAAGGCGAATCTGAGTTTTATGGTGGTTTATTCCAGCCTTATCGGGTATTACTTCGCGCCCGGTGTCCTTTTTTCTATTAAAGAGGCCCTGATCCTGGCAACAGGTGGCAGCCTGATTACGATCAGTGCTAATATCATCAACCAGATCTTAGAAAAGGAAAGCGACAAATTTATGCGCCGTACTCAAAACCGTCCGTTGCCGGGAGGTCGCATCGGTGTTACAGAAGCCTGGATCATTGTTTTTGTTACAGGTACGTTGGGTGTCGTGGGCATTAGTTTTTTCTTC
>CAXYKQ010000067.1:0-2858 GCA_964277835.1 uncultured Edaphocola sp.
CAGACGAGCAGATCAACTACATCATAGCAGAGGTAAATCAATTAACCCGTTAAAAGAGCACTGGCGCTATCATTGTAATTTATTTTCTGGCTGCATGAATAAAGTTAACTTTGCCGCCATTCATGGGCCGATTGTTTAAAATATACGCTGATTCTTTTAAGGGACTTTCTTTAGAGTCCTGGATGTTATCTATCGTGATGCTGATCAACAGGACCGGCTCCATGGTATTGCCCTTCCTGGGTGTATACATGATTGATCACCTGAAATTCAGCCTGGAGCAATCCGGGCTGGTACTGGCCTGTTTCGGTGTGGGCTCGGTGATCGGGTCCTGGCTGGGTGGCTACCTGACAGATAAGATAGGCGAATATTATGTCCAGGCCGCAGCCCTCTTTGTCAGCGTACCCCTGTTTTGTTTATATCCTTTTTTCAATACCCCTGTGGCATTAGGCGTCATGGTACTCACGCAAAGTATCGTGAGCGAAGTATTTCGTCCGGCCAACTCGGTAGCTATTGCCAAATATGCGCGGCCTCAAAACCTGACGCGGGCCTTCTCGCTCAACAGGATGGCGGTCAACCTGGGATTTTCCATAGGGCCGGCACTGGGCGGACTGATGGCAGCCTATTCCTACGACCTTTTGTTTTATGGAAATGCCTTCTTCACCCTGGCAGCAGGATTTATGTACCTGTATTTCTTTAACCGGCGGCAAAAACTCTTCCGCTTAAAAAAAGAAAAACAAACCGCCTTAACAGCTGGTACAATCCTGCCTGAGTTAATTAAAGAAAAGTCTCCTTATCGCGATGGACCGTTTATTATTTTCTGCATGCTCTGTGCCTTCTTCTCCATGTGCTTTTTCCAATTAATGAACACATTGCCCTTGTTCTATAAGAATGACCTGGGGCTCAGCCAGGCCAACATCGGTTTGCTAATGGGTACCAACGGTCTTGTCGTAGTCATATTTGAAATGTTACTGGTTCATATCGCAGAAAAAAGATTCAGCCCCGGGCAGACCCTGCTGTATGGGACCCTTATGTGTGCCCTTTCCTTCCTTTTGCTGGCTTTCAATCCGGCACTGGCAGTGTTATTTTTGTCGATTTCCCTTTTAAGCCTCGGAGAGATCCTGGTGCTCCCGTTCATGGCGACCATAACGGCTCAAAGAGCGGGAACGACCAACAAAGGAGCTTATATGGGCGCTAATGGCATGGCTTTTTCACTGGCCTTTATTATTTCTCCTATCCTCGGCACCAGGATTGCCGAAACGTTCAGCTTTAGTCAGCTCTGGATCGGCACCACTGCCGTATTGATGATTTGCAGTATTGCCTTCAAATACTATGTTCCTATTCTTTTAAAGAAAAAAACGACTTAACGATACTTATTTAAGCGGAGATCATCATTATTTATTTTCGCTGTAAAAGGGCGATACCTATTTTTGCAGGATCTTTTAAAACTTACCGGCATGCCTGTTTCCGATAACGCGGTTCATTACATTATAGATTTTGACAATACCTTCACCAAAGTGGAAGGCCTGGATGAGCTGGCCCGCATCGCACTCGAGGGCAAACCGGAAAAAGAGCTGATCGTACAGCAGATCACCCGCCTGACCGACCAAGGCATGAATGGCGAAATATCTTTTGCGGAAAGCCTGCGCCGTAGAATTACGCTACTGGCCGCCAACAAGACACATATTGCCCAACTGGTCCATTTTTTAAAGACAAAAGTCACCAACTCTTTTTCAAGAAACACAAAATTTTTATCAGAGCATAAACACCAGATCTACATTGTGTCCAGTGGGTTCAAAGAATTTATCCTGCCTATTGTAACGGAATTCGGTATACTGGCAGAACATGTTTTCGCCAACGAGTTTATTTTCGATGCAGCGGGTGAGATTACCGGCTTTGACGAGCAAAATGTATTGTCGACCGACGGCGGTAAAAAAAAGCTGCTCAGCCAGCTCAACCTCAGGGGTGATATCTACGCGATAGGTGATGGTTATACGGATTATGAACTAAAAGCAGCCGGGCTGGCCAACCGCTTCTACGCCTTCACTGAAAATATTGAACGGCAAAACGTGATCAGCGTAGCCGACAATGTTGTCGCTTCTTTGGATGAATTTCTTTTTGACCATAAGCTGGACCGGAGCCAGTCCTATCCTAAAAGCAGGATCAAAGTATTACTATTGGAAAATGTACATCCTGCAGCCATCAGGGCGTTTGAAGAACAGGGTTTTAAAGTGGAAGTGGAAAAACGCGCTTTAAGCGAGGAGGAACTATGCAGCCGCCTGAAGCATGTAGCCATCTTAGGCATCCGGTCTAAAACGAATGTGACCCAAAAAGTATTGGATGCCGCGCCAAGACTCATGGCTATAGGCGCTTTTTGTATCGGCACCAACCAGATAGACCTGGACGCAGCGACAAAAAAAGGCATCCCGGTTTTTAACGCGCCTTATTCCAATACCCGCTCCGTAGTAGAGTTGGCCATTGGCGAACTGATCCTGCTGATGAGAAATGTCGCCCGGAAGAACAGCCAGATGCATCAAGGCATTTGGGATAAATCTGCCGGCGGCAGCTTTGAGATCAGGGGTAAGGTGCTCGGACTTATCGGTTATGGTAACATAGGAACACAAATTTCGGTGCTGGCCGAAGCTCTGGGCATGAAAGTTTACTTTTACGACCTCGCGGACAAACTGGCTTTAGGTAATGCGCAAAGACTGGGAACCATGGATGAATTATTACCCATAGCAGATGTGATCAGCCTGCACGTAGACGGCAGGAAAGAGAACACGGGCATTATAGATGCCGCTGCATTTACCAAAATGAAAGATGGTGCGATATTCATGAACCTTTCCAGGGGCCACGTGGTC
>CAXYKQ010000068.1:0-10074 GCA_964277835.1 uncultured Edaphocola sp.
AAAAGTGGTATATTATAAGCCATACTTTGCGCATCTTCTTTATGCAGCTTCCAGTTGGTTGAGGTATCAAATAAGGTAAAATGGGCGGCAGCGCCTTCTGCTATGGTCGCCTTTTCCAACTTAAAAATGCGGGTAATATTATTACTGCAAAGGTCAGCCCAGCGTTCCATGCTTACATTTGGCGCGGCTTTAAGCAACATCGGCCAGGCCAGTTCCATAGCTGCCATACCCGATGTGGCGTATTCAAATTCTTTTACTTTTGCATCCCAGTCCTGGGGTTTGTGATGTACCGCAATACAGTCAATCGTACCATCTTCCAGGGCTTTGAGCAAAGCTCTGCGGTCCTTTTCTGTTCTCAGTGGCGGATCTACCTTAAATAAGCTGTTATAGTTGGCCAGTTCCGCATCGGTAAATAAAAGGTGGTAAGGAGTTACCGAGCAGGTCACCTGTACCCCTTCTTTCTTTGCTTTCTTAACCAGGGCAACACTTTCTGCCGTTGTCACCCCTGAAATATGGAGCCGGGAGCCGGTATACCGCGCTAATTCTATGTCGCGATGCACCAATAAGCTTTCGGCAATATTAGGAATTCCGGGCATACCAAATTTAACGGAATGTTCTCCTTCATTCATCAGGCCGTCGGCAAGCGAAGCCATCAGCGGCAATTGCACGACTAACCCGTCAAAAGCTTTTACATACTCCAATGCCTTCTGCAGCAAACCTGCATTTTGTACCGGTTTCCAGCCATCTGAAAAAGCTTTGGCTCCGGCATAATACATTTCCATCATCTCTGCCAGGTTCTTTCCTTCCAGCTTTTGAGAAACAGCACCTAAAACATTCAGGCGGACTTTATGGCCTGCTGCCCGTTGCTGTACAAACTCTACGGTACTTTTATTGGCTATACATGGATCAGTATTAGGAACAATGATTACCTGGCCAAAACCACCATTGGCGGCGGCATTCAGGCCCGAGTCGATGGTTTCCCTGTGCTCGTAGCCGGGTTCTGCGAAATCGGCCATAAGGCTGATCCAACCGGGACTTAAATACTTCCCCTTAGCCTCTATAACCTGGTCCGGCTTTTCTTTAATGTTTTTGCCGATTTTCTTAATTATTCCTTCTTCTATATAAATATCCAGCACTTTTCCGTTCCATCCGGAATCAGTATCTGCTATACTTACATTTTTTATGAGCATGGATGACATAGGGTGCAAAGATACACTTTTTAAAAAATTGCCAATTTTAAATTACCATAGCTGCAGCCCCGAGTACCGCAGCATTTTTATGCATTAGCCCGGAGATCATAAGTTCAGGCTTGCTGTCTTTATAGACAAACAACAGCTCGTCTTCAAATGCTTTACGTGTCGGCACCAACAGGAAATCGCCCGCATTGGCCAGGCCCCCGAAAAAGATAATCGCCTGCGGCGATAAAACGGAATGTACATTGGCCAGTACTTTACCCAAAACTTTACCAGTCTGGTTAAACACCTCCAAAGCCATAGGGTTGCCGTTCATCGCAGCTTCCGTAATTTCCCTCGAGCTTTGAAATGGCATCAGCCCATTCGCCAGCATTATTTTTTGTGCGGTATTTAAGATACCCGTAGCAGAAGCATAGGTTTCCAGGCAACCACGCCGCCCGCACCCGCAAGGTCTCCCATTCGGTTTCGCAATAATATGGCCTATTTCTCCGGCCATACCGTCATGTCCGTAAATCAATTGACCATTAGATACGACACCGCTGCCCACCCCGGTTCCCAAGGTAAGCTGGATAAAATCCTTCATTCCTTTGGCTTTGCCAAAGAGGAGTTCACCCTGGGCTGCCGCTTTCGCATCATTCGTTACTTTTACCGGCATCTCTATAGCTTCCATCAGGATATCCCGCAAGGGGAAATATTCTTTCCAGGGCAGATTGGCCGAATTATTAATGCCCCCGGTATGGCAATTGGCATTAGGAGCGCCTACGCCTACCCCCTTAACGGCAGCCTCTGTAGAACCGGTTATCAACTGCACCTGGAGGGCCAAAGCGGCTACAAAATCTTTAGGCGTTTTGTATTGAGTTGTTGTTAATGAGGTTTCTCTGCTTAAATTTCCATTTTCATCCACTAAACCTATCTTGGTAAAAGAGGCCCCTATATCCACGCCTATCGCGTACTTTTTCTTAGCCATATATTGCTTTAGCTACTTTATATTGTATTTTAGCCCCCAAATTTAATTATTAATGCAAAACAATAAAAATAATTACGGCTTCGCGCTCCTGATCATCGGGGTTTTATTCTTTATTTTTGGTTTTATTACCTGGGCCAACAGCCAGTTGATCCCCTATCTTAAAGAGGCCTGCCAGCTGAGCGACACGGAATCGTACCTGGTAGGGACCGCGTTTTTTGCCGCTTATTTTTTTATGTCCCTACCCAGTTCTTATATTCTTAATAAGGTTGGTTATAAAAATGGCATGTCTATCGGCCTTTTCGTAATGAGTGTCGGAGCGTTCCTGTTTATCCCGGCAGCGGCCGGTCGCAGTTACCCTTTATTCCTTACCGGCTTATTCGTGATCGGTACCGGCCTGGCCTTGTTGCAAACCGCCTCTAATCCTTATGTAACCGTACTCGGCCCTATTGAAAGTGCGGCACAGCGCATCAGTATTATGGGTATCTGTAACAAACTGGCAGGTTTTATTGCCGTCAACACGCTCGGCTTTTTATTCCTGGAAAATATAGATGCGATAGAGGCGAGCGTAAAGCTGGCCAGCCCGGAAGAAGCAAATGTTATTTTGCAAAATTTAGCCGACAAAGTGATCACACCTTATAAGGTGATCGGGGGTAGTTTTGCCGTATTAGGCCTGCTTTTACTTTTCGTCAAACTGCCGGAAGTGAAAGAAGGTGCCGAAGAAAATACCGAATCGCTGAAAAGCGGCAGTGTGTTCAATCACCGCAACCTGTTACTGGGCGCTTTGGCTATCTTCGCTTACGTGGGCGCAGAGGTGATCAGCTATGACGCCTTTACTACTTTCGGGATTGAACAAGGTTTTACCAAGGCAACCGCTTCCGGTTTTGCCAAATATACAGCGATTACCATGCTGGTCGGCTACCTGCTGAGCATCGTATTCATACCTAAAGTCATCAAACAAAAACCCGCATTGATAGGTTCTTGTATTCTGAGCATCTTGTTTCTTGCTGCAGCCTTGCTGACCAAAGGTTACCCTTCAATTGTGTGCTTTGCTTTGTTAGGATTGTCACAATCTGCTATGTGGCCTACGATCTGGCCTTTAGCTTTAAACGGTTTGGGAAAACATACCAAAATCGGATCCGCTATCCTGGTTATGATGATCGTCGGTGGTGCCGTTGTCATGCCGCTTATGGGCTTATTCGCGGAGGCGATTCATTCTAACAAATTTGGTTTTGTAGTTATGATACCTTGCTGGTTGTATATCTTATATTATGCCATGAACGGCTATAAATCGAAATATATTAAGGAATAAATAAGGATAGTGTAAATTTTGTGAAAAATATCAGGCCGGTATCAGCCTGATATTTTTATGTTCGGCTATCATTTCCAGGATAATCTCGAAGTAAGTCTGCCCTTCGCCTTTCATTAGCTCGGACAAACGCTCCCGTACCCACTTTAAATTATAGTGCTGGCTTTGATCTAATTTTTGCTCATACCAGTTTATCGTAAAATCTTTACCGAACAAGGCTCTGTTTTGCTCAAAGTGCCGCCAGATGATGTTTACCGGTTCACCTTGCGGCATCATCCCGAAACCGCCATAAAACAAATCATTCAGCGCGTCCAGGCTTTGGCCGAGCTGCCAATCCTCATTTTCCATGAAGGTCGTGTTGAATGCAGCATATAGCGTTTCGATATCGTGGATAGTACCACCTTCAATGATAAATGTTTTGCTCATCTTATACCTTTTTAAACGTTCTTTAGACCATCCCGGCGGCTATTCATACACTTCCGCATTCACAACCGTAGGCATGGCCTCGCCCCGGGCGAAAGCGATCACATTCTCCGCTACCAGGCGGGCCATGCCGTTTCTAGCTTCAACAGTAGCGGAACCTATGTGCGGCAGTACGCATACATTAGGCAAACTCAGCAATGGATTATCCGAAGCCATGGGCTCGGGATCGCTCACGTCCAGCCCCGCACCCCAGATCTGCCCCGCAGCTAAAGCCTGGCAGAGGTCCTGCTCGCTGACAAATCCACCCCTTGCTGTGTTGATCAGTATCGCGTTCGTTTTCATTTTCCGGAACACGGCTTCATTGAACAGATTTTTTGATGCCGGGGTATAATTGGCATGGAGGCTTAACACATCCGATTGCAGCAGCAATTCCTCAAACGAAACATAGCTGGCATCCAGCTCAATTTCCATATCCTCCCTGCGATTGCGATTGTGATAAATGATATTCATGCCAAAAGCCGCCCTGCATTTTCGCGCCATTTCCAAACCTATTCTTCCCAAGCCAAAGATACCCAATGTTTTGCCGTACAACTCCTGACCTAAATAAAGCGAGGGCTGGAACCGCGCCGGCCAGTTACCGGACTTTACGCGTTCAAAATTGAATGCAGCCAGCCGCGCAACCGATTGCATCAACAGGAACGCGACATCTGAAGTAGCTCTGCTCAATACTCCAGGCGTATTACTGACCGGGATTTTCCTGCGGGTTGCAGCGTCAATGTCGACCTGGTCATACCCTACGGAAAAAAGTGCGATTGCTTTTACGTTCGGGCACTGCTGAAAAAAGTCTTCGTCCAAACCTTTAGCAGCTAAGCCCACCACGATATCTGCCTGCCGGCAATGCCGGATCAAGTCCGCCCTGGATGCAACTTCCTGCGCGGGCAGCAAAATTTCCAGGTTTTCGCCCCTCAATAACGCCATGCCCACCTCAGGTAATGGTTGATTCAAAAAAACCTTCATCCTATTATTTTAATTGCGAGAGTATAAATGCTTACTTAATTTAAAATAGACTACCTCTTGTTCGAAATCAATCATCGTATTGAACCGCTTCAGAAAATTATTGCCAAAAAAACCGGCCATTTTTCGTGTTGCATCTATTCCTTCTGTGGAATTGGAAAGTGTAACCTGGAATTATAGAGGTGTTTATCAGCCAACTTAATTGCCGGGCAGCGTACAACTGGTTGCTCATAAATAGAGCCATCTGAACCCTGGCTGATGGCAGTGGCGGTTCTTTCCATGCAAGCAGCCAGTTTATGGTGAACTGCGAAAGGTGCCGCCACCGTCAATGCCTCACCTGCACCGCTATCCAGGCCAAATAGTCCGCCGTAGGCTTTACCCTTTATGAGCAAGCTCCCCACCACCGCAGGATAATCATCGACCCTATATAATCGCTGCTTATCGAAACCGGTGACATCAATTTTATCCTGCCGTTCATAGAAGACAAACCGTTGTGCTTCATAGTCGATAGCGACAATACGGCCTTTCATCAAATCAGTACCGACTACACCATCGAAAGCATCTGTTTCATAGGGAATAACCGTAAGTGCTACATTATCTTTAGTGATCGTTCGGAAACGCAGGGTATTAATTGGGGCCATTTCCACTTCATTTATCCCGTTGAAGCCTACATTTTGCGCACTTCCTTTTAGGTCCAGGAGCAATTTACTTTTTGCACGGGCGTTAATCACCGAGCCATTGGCCCCGGTATCAAACAGGAATTTCAAACTGTCCGTATCATTAACTTTGCAATAAATGTAAATGCAATGATGCTCCAGGCCGAAAGGGATAACTACCGGTTTCGCCTGTAGAGGTACCTGGAGCCAAATAATAGCAAGGCTTAACAATAAAGATAGCTTTATATATTTGTTCATCAGACTAAAGTGTTTAGCTGTTAATCGGTACAAATTGCTGTTTGAATTTACGTACGCAGCTACCAAATGTACAAAAGAATCTATATTCATTAACCGTTAAAAAAGCGCAGTATGACCGACATTTGCAGGGTACAAAAAGTTATGATCCATGCAGTACATTGAATTGAATGATGGCAATCGCCTGCCTGTGCTCGGCTTTGGCACCTACAAAGCTATTGACGGGGCAGGCACCCGCTCTGTTCTTGAGGCATTGGAAATGGGCTATCGCCTGATTGACACCGCTGCTAAATACGGGAACGAAATTGAAGTCGGCAAAGCAATAAAGGATAGTAATTTAGCCCGCGAAGAAATAATAATAACAACAAAATTGTGGCGGGAGCAGCTGGGTTATGAGCAAACATTGCGGGCTTTTGAACAGTCGCTACAGAAGTTAGGATTAAATTACATAGACCTTTACCTTATCCACTGGCCGGCTAATGAGAAGAATTATGGCAAGGGTTGGCAAAAAGCTAATGCCGAAGCCTGGCGCGCTATGCAAACCTTACAGGCTTCAGGGAAAATAAAATCCATAGGGGTTAGCAACTTCTGGACGGAGCATATAGATGCTTTATTGCAGACCGCTGAAGTCTTGCCTGCCGTGAACCAGGTTGAATTCCACCCGGGTTACTGGCAGCCGGATCTGGTAAACTATTGCAAAGACAAAGGTATCGCAGTACAGGCCTGGTCACCACTTGCGAGAGGGCTTGTATCCGGGAATAAAGTGCTGCAACAAATTGCAGTAACTCATCACAAAAACACCGCGCAGGTCTGCCTGCGCTGGGCCATACAGCATGAAGTAATCGTGATTCCGAAATCAACTAATAGTCAAAGGATCAAAGAAAATATGGCTGTTTTCGACTTCGCGTTAAGTGAAGCAGAAATGCTGCTGATCGACCAGATTCCTGAAATGGGTTTTAGTGGCGAATTACCTGATGAATGGCCGGATAAAGTCATCGTTTAATAACCCTTATAAAATTTAAAGCACAGAAAATGAATAAGCAAAAAATAGGCTTTATGGGCCTGGGCAATATGGGCCATCCGATGGCCAAAAACCTGGAAGCTGCGGGTTTCCCGCTTTATGTTTATAATCGCACAATCGAAAAAGCAAATGCCTTCAGAGAACAGTCAACAGTATGCAGCAGCATCGGAACACTGGCTTCAGCATGTGACATAATATTTACCATGCTCACCAATGATGCTGCCGCAGAACAGGTATACGAAACGGTTTTGCGGTCCGGGGTGATTGAAGAGAAATTGTTCGTGGACATGAGCACCATCTCACCTGCGGCGAATGACCGGATCCGAAAGGCTTTGGAAGCTAAAGGAGCCCGGCTGCTCGATGCTCCGGTAGCGGGCAGCACGCAGCCGGCAATGGAAGGTACCTTGATCTTCATGGTGGGAGGCGCGGCCACCGACGTAGAAAGGGCAAAACCTTATTTAGAAAGAATGGGTAAACGCATCAAACACCTGGGAGCGAATGGAAAAGGCCTTGCCGCCAAACTGTCCATCAATTATTTTCTATCCATCCTGTACCAGGGCCTGGCAGAGGCGATTAACTTTTCTGATCAATTAGGCATTTCAAGAGCAGATATGCTCGACATCATCAATAACAGCGCTGCCGGCAGTGGCGCTACGAAAGTAAAAACGCCTTTGTTGCTTGAAGAAAATTATGCTCCCGCTTTTGCTTTAGAACTGATGTTGAAAGATATTGTTCTTGCAAAAGATGCCGGGGCAGCGTTCCCGTTAACCGACATATTGGTTGAAACCTATAGCAATGCCGCTCAAAGCGGCCTGGCTAAAAGCGATGTGATCAGCATCGTCAATTTCATAAAACAACAATAGTTGCAACAATTTTTAATTTACGTATATAAGCCGCAATGCTTTGGGCGCGTGGCTATTATTACAATAAAAATAACATCCGTAAAAAAGTGGGCGAGCTAACTTTGTGCCCTATAGTTCACCTCTAGCTCAATATAACCTTATGAGAAGTTATTTAATCTTTATCCAACTACTCCTTTTTTCTTTTAGTATGCAGGCACAACAACTAAAAACAATCGTTTACCAGGATGGTACTCAAAAACTGAATGGAGAAATAACTGCCAATGCAGGCAAAAATAAACCGGCGGTCCTGATCCTGCCTGCCTGGAAAGGCATCGACAATGAAGCCCGGCAAGCCGCACGCGACCTGGAGCAGGCAGGCTATGTCGCTTTTATTGCCGACATCTACGGTGCGGGTAATATTCCTAAAGACAATACGGAAGCCTCAAAAATGGCCACACACTATAAAAAAGATTACGCTGCTTACCAGCATCGGATCGGTCTTGCACTGGAGACTTTAAAAAAGCAGGGCGTTGATCCAGAAAGGATAGCGGTAATCGGTTATTGCTTTGGTGGTACGGGTGCCTTGGAAACAGCACGTGCCGGACTTCCTGTTCAAGGTGTGGTCAGCATACACGGAGGATTGGCAAAAGAGGCAGGACGACCTGCGGCAGCCATCAAAACCAAAGTTCTGGTAGAACATCCTGCTGAAGACCAGTCAGTGTCCGCGCAGGACTACGATCAGTTCGTCAAAGAAATGAATGCTGCGAATGCAGACTGGCAAATTATTACCTACGCCCACTGTGGTCATACTTTCACCAACCCGGAATCCGCGGAGTATAACCCTGTAATGGCTAAACGTGCCTGGAACCACACTTTATTATTCTTAAAAGAACTCCTTAAATAATGAGTACAAAAATCAGAGCTTATGGCAACCAATCGGCCACCGCTGCCTTAGGCGCATTAAATATTGAAAGAAGAAACCCTAATACTGATGATGTAAGCATCGAGATCTTATACTGCGGGGTTTGCCACAGTGACATTCACACGGCACGCAGTGAATGGGGACCCGCGAAATACCCTGTAGTTCCGGGCCATGAAATTATCGGCAGAGTGACCGCCATCGGCGATACGGTAAGCAGGTTCCGGGTAGGAGATATTGTTGGTGTAGGCTGCATGGTAGATTCCTGCCAGCATTGCGACGCCTGCGCTGAAGACCTGGAGCAATATTGCGAGAATGGCTTTACCAGCACTTATGGCGGCATCGATAAGCACCTCGGCGGACACACTTTCGGTGGCTACTCCGAGGCCATCGTGGTTAATGAAAAATTTGTCCTGCAGATTCCCGGAAACCTGGATATAGCCAAAGTAGCCCCCCTGTTATGTGCCGGTATTACAACCTGGTCGCCTTTAAAACACTGGAACGTTAAGGCCGGGGATAAGGTCGGCATCATCGGACTGGGTGGCCTGGGTCACATGGGGATTAAATTTGCCCACGCTATGGGTGCGGAGGTTGTTATGATTACCACCTCGGCCGCAAAAGGGAATGACGCCCGCCTGCTGGGTGCAGACGAGGTATTGCTCTCTACCGATCCAGTCCAGCTGGAACAACATAAACGATCCTTTGACTTCCTGTTGAACACAATACCTGTGGGTCATGATGTAGATCCCTACCTGAACTTGCTGAAAAGGGATAAAACCATGGTAATGGTTGGCGCTATTGAGCCTCTAACCCACCTCAATTCCGGTTTGCTGGTAGGCAAGCGCAGGAATATTGCCGGTTCTCTAATTGGCGGTATCCGGGAAACCCAGGAAATGCTGGATTTCTGCGGGGAGCATAATGTGCTGCCGGAAGTGGAAATGATCGATATACAAAATATCAATGAAGCATGGGACCGTGTGGTCAAAGCGGATATTAAATACCGTTTCGTAATTGATATGGAGAGCCTGAAAAAATAATCTCTTTAAAATAAATAAATTGCTATAACCTAAAAGGAGCTACTCTTGAGTAACTCCTTTTAGGTTTATAGACAAGATGATATTACTGTTTCATCCATTTCTTTTTCAAATCGAATTCAGGCCCTATGATCCGGATGGCATAGATACCGGATGGTAACGCGCTGGCATCATAAATATAGTTGCTCCTTCCTGCGGCGATATCTGCGCGGTACACTTCCTGCCCCATCAGGTTCGTCACCATAAACGTGTGAGCTCTACTTAAAGGGCGGGGAAAATCCATCCTCAGATCTTTAACGGCAGGATTTGGATAAAGATGAACACTGTTATTACCGGGCTGTTCACTTGCAATGGCAACAGCATCCGGATTTTTCAGATAGGTTATCGAAAAACAAACGGTATCATTGAGCGCATTGTTATCGGTATAAAACGGAGTGTCTACAA
>CAXYKQ010000069.1:0-48113 GCA_964277835.1 uncultured Edaphocola sp.
ACCGGTCGCTATGACAGGATTTGTCGTACTCCGGTATACTTGCCCTGCCCCGCCGGTAGCGAGTAGGGTGACGTTTGACAAGATAGTTTCCATCTTGTTTGTTTCCATATTCAGCGCATATACGCCAAAGCATTGTATGTCGTGGGTGGACTTGGTCACTAATCTGCCCAGGTGATGCTGGGTGATAATATCTGCCACGAAATACTCTTTATGGAAATGGATATTGGGCAGCGATCTTGCTTTTTCCAGTAAGGCTCTTTCTATTTCCCAGCCGGTAATATCTTTGTAGTGCAATATCCTGAATTCAGAGTGGCCACCTTCTTTACCACGGGCATAATCCCCGGAATCTTCTTTGTCAAAATTAGTGCCCCATTCTATCATTTCCTGTACGGCAGCAGGCCCTTCTTTGATCACTACGTTTACCGCTGCCTGGTCGCAAAGACCGTCGCCGGCAATCAGGGTATCACTGATGTGCTTCTCGAAAGTATCGCCTTCTGCATTGACTACGGCGATGCCACCCTGGGCGTATTTAGTATTCGTTTCATTCTCTACCTGTGCCTTTGTCAGTATAGTAACAGCGGCTTCGGGAAATCGTTGTGCGGTTTTTACAGCGAAGGTCAGGCCTGCGATACCGCTACCGACTACTAAGAAATCTGTTTTCATCTTTTCTGGTTTCTGTAGCTAAAATACATATTCTGGATTAACCCCAGGCACAATAAAATGTGAAGGAAAACTTGTACCTGGCAGGGGTTAGTGAAAGGCGACCCTATTAATTCCCTATATACCTGCTCATAAAATAAGAGCTGATCCAATAGCCATTTACTTTCAGGGAATTGCGCAGCATTTTTTCTAAATATTTAGTATCGCCAAAAGCATGGTCAGTGACGCGCGCGTTCGTTACCCAACCTTCTCTGTATAGCGTGAAATCTATTTCATCGGTAAGCGAAGCCTTATTGTAATGATCGCTGCGCCAATAGTTTTGCTGGAAACGTTTTAAAACTTCAAAATACCGCTCCTTTACATAAGGAATGTTGACCTCGTTCAAAGGCCGGTCGCTGAGCATATTTGTTTTGAGATAAAATAGCAAATGCTCCGAAGGGGCAATTTTGTCCACGAAATCTTTCAACAGGATATCCTCTTTACTGTCTAAAGCAATAACCAAGGCCGCTTTCAGCTCATCGAAAGACCGGAATCCATTGTGCGGTTGCATTGTTTCCGGCTCACTTAAAAACTTTCCTTTGTCGTCTGCCACGCGCATTTTTCCCAGGTAAAAGGTAAGCGTTTTTCTTTCCTCGTTATAGTCATTAGCCTCGTAAAAGGCGACCTCGTCAAAAGGCCCGGCATTGAGGACTTTATTTTGCCCATCGATGATTGTAAAATAATTTTCTTTTTTGGCTTTAAATAGCGGGTAGTAAGATAATCTTTGCAAAGCCTTGTATTCAAAAGGAATTTTTACCTGGTTATTTAAATCCACCAAACCCCATTTCTTTCCTTTAGCCACTACGATGGTGTAGCTGCTCCTTTCATCATTGCCACCGGAGCCGGGCACAAAATCTAAACTAATACCACTGTATTCAAGCGGTAAAACCTGCTCATTCTTTTGATTGATCAAGCCGTAGTTTTTTCCTTTCTTTACGCTGAAGTAAGTGTTAGTGCCGTCCGCAAAACGTTGCAATATAGAATCGTAGATCATAGGTACTACAATGCTACCTGTACTTTCTTCGATCAAACCGAATTTACCTTGAGTGTCTTTAACAAATAGCAGCCTGTGTTTGGCGCTGTTAAACGGGTTGAGCAAGCCTGCCTCGTTCACGACGTAGCCGTATGCAACAATGGGTTTTTCTAAAAGCGTATCAAAATTTTTGCTGCTGAATGCGTAAGTGCCGTCCTGCTTTTTTAATATTTGCAAGGGACTCTGCTCGGTAGAGCTTTTATGGATCGATTTATAGATCGGGGGCAGCAATTCTTTTCCCGATTTATTATACAGTCCCGATAGCGAAGCTTTTTCGCCCAAAGCAACTATGAAGTAATCGTTATTGTAAGTGCCGACATAGTCAAACTTTAGCGGGATGATCATCTTGTGGTCTAAAGTTAAAACCCCGTTCATTTTGTCTTTTTCCGCCAAAATATAGTTTTCAAAACCGAAAGAATAAAAATTGCCCAGCTTATCATAAAGCGCCGGTATCTTAAGCACTCCCTGGGCATCTGCTAACCCTTTTTTACCTGCTTTGGTAACAATATAATTGCGTTCCCCATACTCCGTGATGTCGTCATACTCAAAGGGAATGGTTACTGCCGCATTTGCATTATACATACCCGAAAAGCCATCCTTTTTTGCTATGGTTAGCCCGTTGGATAATGGTCTTATCAGCGTATGTTTTATAGGGATCTTTAGCTGTTTTGCCGGTAAATACAATCCGAATAATTTGTCCTTTTTTATTAAGTAATAATTGCTGTTATCGGTATAGATAATCTCCTCATTGTCGCAGGGATAAATGATGGAACCGTTAGTATCCACAATCCCGAATTTACCGTCTTTCATAACGATCAAATTCCGGGCTGTCTTCCGGGCATTAGTATAATTAAAAGCCATGTTTACTTTCTTAGATGGATTACTATTGCGGGTATTGATCGTGTAAAGAATACTATCATAAATGCCGTCAATTAGCATTTTGTCTTCCTTAACCACGGCCATCTTTCCATTTAATGTTACCACGGCCAGGTTTTTAAAAAGGTCAATGGTTTCAAAATCCTGCCTCAATAAATTACTTGTCCTTACGTTCAACAGCTTGAGTGTATTATCTTTGCCTTGCACCACGGCATAAGCAAGCTCCTTATTAAAAAAGAGAATTTTACCATATTTGGTGCTTAGTATTAATTTCCCGTTTTTATCTGCAATGCCATATTTCCCTTTTTTTATTAGCAAAAAAGATTCGGGTAAAGTGCTGTAGTTGGTAGTAATAGAATCATATTCAAAAGGGCTTATGATTGCGCCTTGTTGATTGGCAATGGCATATTGTTTATCTTTTTTAACGATGAATCCTTCGTTCGCCGATCGGATGAGATCATACACTGCGGGTTCCCGCTTCTTGTTGCTATAAAAACCATATTTATGGCCATCCTGGTATACACTGGCACCATTACGATAAACTTCTTCAGGTTTCCCGAGGCCGGAAGGAATCGCCATATCGCCATCTCCTATTCTATATCCTCTATCTGAAGGGGGTGCCTGGGCAAATGCAGTAACAGCAAAAAACAGCAAAGAAAGTAAGGCAATAAATCTCATATTTATAAAATTAAACTCAAAAGTAAAAAATGCGAAAAACAAAAAAGCATACTGGTATCACTTATTGTAATACACAGTATGCTTTCTGCTATTAAGTGTAATGTTTAAAACTTTACCTGCTTAATGCCCATATTCCAAAGCGTAAAAGCCCAGATGTCCGCGGCTTCTTCAATCACTTTAGACGTTGGTTTGCCGGCGCCGTGGCCCGCTTTTACATCAATACGGATCAGTGCCGGTTTGTCACAGCCTTGCTTCTCCTGCAGCTCTGCGGCAAACTTGAAGGAGTGGGCCGGAACCACACGGTCGTCGTGATCGGCTGTAGTGATCATAGTGGCAGGGTAACAGGTGCCTTGCTTCACGTTGTGTAAAGGAGAATATTTGATCAGGTATTTGAAGTCTTCTTCTTTATCGCTGGAACCATATTCTACTACCCAGCCCCATCCTACAGTAAATTTGTGGTAACGCAGCATGTCTAAAACGCCTACCTGCGGGATGGCTACTGCATACAAGTCCGGGCGCTGTGTCAGGCAGGCACCTACGAGCAAGCCCCCGTTAGAACCGCCACGGATAGCCAGCTTGGCAGCACTGGTATACTTTTCTTTGATCAGGTACTCTGCACCGGAAATAAAATCATCGAATACATTTTGCTTGCTGCTGAGCATACCGCCTTTATGCCAGGCTTCGCCATACTCACCGCCCCCTCTCAGGTTGGCAATACAGTAGATGCCGCCGGCTTCCAGGAAGGGGATCAGGCTCATGCTGAAGGAAGGGGTCAGGTTGATATTGAACCCGCCATAGGCGTAAAGCATGGTGGGGTTAGTGCCATCCATTTTCAATCCTTTTTTATAGGTAATGAACATGGGCACCTTGGTACCGTCTTTGGAGGTATAGAAGACCTGTTTGCTTTCGTATAATTCCGGATCGAATTTAGCACTTGATTTTCGGTATAGGGTTGAGTTGCCACTTTGGATATCATATTTGTAAATCGTGGGCGGATTCACAATATTGGTAAAGGTATAATAGAACTCTTTATCCTCTTTATAAGCGCCGAAGCCGCTGGCTGTGCCTACTCCCGGCAATTTAATATTACGTTCCAGTTTGCCGTTATAATCATATTGGGCAACAAGAGTAGTTACATCTTTCAGGTAGTGGGCAAAAAGTTTGCCCCCTCCGGTAGATACCCCGTCCAGTTTTTCTTTTTGTTCCGGGATCAAAGTCTTCCAGTTTGCCGCTGCCGGGTTTTTGGGATCTACCAATACTACACGATAGTTAGGAGCATTATTGTTGGTGGTAAGGATCAGCTTATCACCTATGTTATCAACCACATCAGCATTGGTTTTGAAACCTTCTACTACAGTGATGAGAGGACTGTTGTCACCGGCTTTCAGATCTCTTACTTTAATCTCGCTGCCATCAGTACCTTCAGAAATGCCCAGCACCAGGAAGCGCTCATCTTCGGTAAGGCTGGCGCCTACATAGCGCAGTGGATGCTCCTTGTCCTCATATACCAGCACATCCTGGCTTTGGTCGGTACCCAGTTTATGGAAAAATACTTTTTGGTATTCTGTCTTTGCAGAATATTTAGTGGCTTCATCTTTAGGTTTCGAATAACCGCTATAGTAAAACCCCTCCTCGCCTTTCCAGGAGATACCGGTGAATTTCACGTGTTCCAGTTTATCGCGGAGCAGTTTTTTTCCGGAAACCTCCATCACAAATACTTCCTGCCAGTCACTTCCGGAAGCAGATACGGCATAAGCAAAATATTTTTGTTTTTTAGAAAATGCAGTAGCCTGGAGGGCAACAGTGCCATCACTCGACAATTTATTAGGGTCTAACAGTACCTCGGGAGTGCCCTTGATACCGTCCTGGATATAGAGAACTGATTGGTTCTGTAAGCCATTATTTTTATAGAAAGTATAGTATTTCCCGTTTTTAAAGGGCGCAGAGAATTTTTCGTAATTCCACAAAGTCGTTAATCGATCAATGATAGATTGACGATAAGGAATCTTATTCAGGTAGTTTATGGTGAACGCGGACTGTTTTTTTACCCAGGCTTCCGTTTGAGCAGAGGTGTCGTTTTCCAACCAGCGATAGGGATCTGAAATGTTTGTACCGAAGTAGTTATCCTCCTGGTTTACTTTTTCTGTTTTCGGATAATTGAGTTTTCCGGGTTGAGGATTGTTGCTTTTCTGTGCATCTGCTGTGCCAGCCATAGTTACCGCAATTGCTAGGGATAAATAAAAAAACTTCATTCTATATCAAATTGAATCATTCAAAAATAAGCAATTCGCTGCAATAAAGGGTTAAAATAATGTAGCCTCCTGTTTTCAAAAAGATAAATGCTTACTTTAGTTACTCAATAAAATGAGATAGATATGAAGATCAGTTTTCACGGGGCGGCCCGTGCCGTAACCGGTTCAAAGCATTTAATCACGCTGGAAAACGGTAAGAAATTATTGCTGGACTGCGGCATGTTCCAGGGTATGGGGCCCGAAACCCTGCAACTGAATACCAATTTCGGTTTCAGGCCTAAAGATATTGATTACATGATCCTCTCCCATGCCCATATCGACCATGTGGGACTGGTACCTAAATTTGTAATGGAAGGCTTCAGCGGTACGATCTTTTGTACCGACGCTTCTAAAGCTTTGGCAGCAATATTGCTGGCAGATTCCGGCAGGATACAGGAGTCTGAAGCAGCATTTATCAATAAGCGCCGGAGAAAGCAGGGCAGAGATCTTGTAGTACCCTTGTATACAGAGGATGATGTGGCGCCGGCTATTCAAAGAATGAAAGTCGTGCCTTTAGGAGAGTGGTACCAGATCGATGAGCATATTAAAGCGATGCATACCGAAGCGGGCCATATCATCGGCAGTACCTGCATTCACCTGGAAATACTCGAAAATGGCAAGCCGACGAGAATAACTTTTAGCGGTGATGTGGGCCGGTACGACGATGCGATCCTGAATGCACCGGCCCTATTTCCCCAGGCAGATGTTATATTAATGGAAAGCACTTACGGCAACCGCGAGCACGAGAAAGCAACACCTTCCCTGGAGCGCTTCCTGAATGTTATCGTGGAAACCTGCCTGGTACGTAAAGGCAAACTGATCATTCCTTCTTTCAGCGTGGGCCGTACACAGGAACTCTTGTATGCCTTAAATACCTTGTCTTTGCAAAAGCGCCTGCCTCCTGTTCCATATTATGTAGACAGCCCGTTGTCAGTGGAAGCAACAGAAATGACCAAACGTTTTCCAAAATTATTTAATGCTGCGGTGCAGGATGTGCTGGAGCACGACGATGATCCGTTTGCTTTCCCGGGCCTGACGATGATCAAAGATGCGGATGCTTCAAAGGCCCTTAATTTCAGGAATGAACCTATGGTCATTATCTCTTCTTCCGGTATGGCTGAAGCGGGCAGGATAAAGCACCACATTTCCAACAACGTGGAAAGCTCGAGGAATACAATTTTGATTGTAGGCTACTGTGAGCCGAATTCGCTGGGAGGTAAATTAAAGAGCGGGCATAAAGAAGTAAAAATTTTCGGAGAAGTGCACGAGGTGAACGCTGCCGTAAAAGTTATAGAAAGCATGAGTGCCCATGGCGATTACCATGACCTGTTGCGGTGGCTGGACTGCCAGGAACCGGCACAGGTCAAACGATTCTTCCTGGTGCACGGCGACTATGAAGCGCAGGTGTCTATGCGGGAGAAGCTATCCGACGCAGGGTTCACAAATATCAGCATCCCTGAAATGCATGAAAGCTTCCAGCTATAAGAACATAAGGCGCCGATTCGATAAGAATATCCGTCGGCGCTCCTGTATGTGATGTATAGAAAAAGCTTGAGCTATCAGTTATGAAATAGCTATTTGTTTTGAGTTGGGTGAGATGCTGTCCGGTTTTCGCTGTTTCGCTTCCTGTTTTTTCAATTTATGAACCTTAAAAGAACGGTTGAATTTGTAAATTTTACTCAGGTCGTAGCAAATAACAACCGCCAGGAAAGCGACGACAATAAAAAACACATGAAACTTTAAAGACTGGTATAAGAACGCAGCGATAAAGGCTCCAGAAAGATAGGAGCTGAAAATGCTGATCAATAGTTTCGCCTTGCCCTTTATATCTTTATTATTCCTGTATTGCTTATGGGTAAACATAGAACATACGATGGCAAGGTCTGTAGTAGCCCCCGTTAAGTGGGTGGTCTTCACCGCGAAGTTGGAAATACTTGCGGTAAGCCCGTTTTGCAAGCCCATCGATAGCAATAAGATCATCAGCATCAATTCGGTTTCAAACAGGGTGCCCTTATAAAAGCTGGTGCCGTAAATCGCTACGCCCAAGATGCAGATCAGTTCCAGCATAATAGGCATGGCATGTGCCAGGTAGGTATTCCGCCTGTTGAAGTGAATAACGATAAAGTTCGATACGAAACTTCCCAGGAAAAACGACATGATCCAGAGCAATACAATAGCGATCTGGTAATAGTTATTTTGCGATACCTCTGAAGCAAGGATGGCAAAATAGCCCGTTACGTTGGAGGAGAAAGAATAAAAAAGCATAAACGAGGCGACATTTACCATGCCGGCTACTATCGCCGTTAATATGCCCAGCTTTATATTATCTCCTAAACTCCTTGTATTACTATATTTTCTTAACATCTTACACAGGTTTTTTCCCGTTTAACTACTGCGCCTGATGACCAGTCGGGCATAATCTTTTACAAATGAAGGGGCGATGTAATTGAGTTCTATTTTCTCGTCAGACAATAAATTGATGTCGTAATATTCGGTCACTACACCATCAGTGATTTCCAGGATATGCCCGCGGCCTTTCAAGCGCCATTCCAATTCTTTTTCCTCATGTTTATCCTGTAAGATCAATACGCCGCCTGGTTTGAATTGCCAGCTTTTAGCCGTGTGGAATCTTATGGAATCCCTGTCCGTTCCTGAGGGTGGTGTTACGAGCCCAAGATTCGTAATAACCGACTTTTCAGTCTCTTTGATGTTCCAGTCAATTTCATCCCAGGAGCCTACAAATTCATTTTCAGGATTGTACTTATTGCCTATAAAGGCCAGCACGGCAACTGAGATGCCGGTGAAGAGCATGATTAAAGCGATTCTTATTTTCATAATGAGTCTCCTTTTTGATTAAGAGAAAGAGCCTGCGGTATTGAATATCACGGTTAAATCATCCGTAGCTACAGTACGCGCTTCTTTTTCTTTATAAGCGATCTGGATCTTATTCACTTTTGCTTGCTGCACCATGCCTGACAGGTCGAAACTTCTTTTCACTGTTTTATGGAACTTGCTGTCTTTGCTGTAAACAATCGTATCAATTTTATTACCTTCCAGATAATCATCGAATGTAGACTGCACGACGCCACTAAACAGGTCAACCGTTACCGTACGTAAGCTATTGGCATATTTATTACGGAGGATACTGATGGCGTCCATGAACGCATCGGTAGGCAAACTCCTTAAGATTTTATGCTTAGAGAAAAACAGTAAGTCTGTAATGCTTTCAGAGAGATGATAGCCACAGGTAAGTAACACGTCATACTGGTTGGCGCCATTATCCCTTTGTAAAAACTCCTTCAAGACATTCAGAGAGCTTATAGAAAAGTCTGTTGGTATTAAGATTCTCTTTGGCATAACCTCATTGTTTTTGTTAAGACAAAAGTAGAACCATGAAATTAGAGCGCCCTAAGCACGGGTTAAGAATTGCATTAGAAAGTGGCGCTCAAATTAGAAAGCGATTAGAAAAGTCATAAGGAAAACTTAATTACTCCTTATTTTTAATTATTAATGGTGAATTGATGACGATTACTCATTAAAGTATTATGTCACCTTTGGTCCAAAGGGTGAAGCGGCAAGGCAGGCTGAAAATGGCCCGTTTTTTTAGTCGTTCATTACGGCAAGCGGCAGTTCAATACTTACCGTAGTGCCCTTATGCTCCTCTGCGGTTACCAGTATCTTTCCGGAATGCAATCGCACGATGTTGCGGGCTAAAGGAAGACCGATTCCGTAACCATCATAGTTTTTAGTATTGGAGGCGCGGAAGAAAGGATCATAAATATAACCTAGTTCCCGCTCCGGAATACCGATTCCCCGGTCATGGATCACGATCACCACTTTGCGGTCAGACGAGCCTATAGATACGGTTACAACCTGGTTATCGGAATACTTGCAGGCATTACTGATGATATTGGTGAAGGCGAGGTGGAGCAATTGTTCATTGCCGATAACTTTAAGCCGGGTGGAATTCTCCGGCAGCAGGCTGGTGTCAAAACTTACTTTTCCTTCGGGGTTTAACTTCTCTATGGTATCGATGCAATCCCAGATCAGCTGATCGATCCGCATCCGCTCGAACTTCTGCGCTTTACCATTAAAGCCGGTCTGTGCGAGGAACAATAAGGCTTTTGTTTTGTTGTCCAGCTTCTCTGTTTCATGCAGTATGATCTGCAGCGTTTCAATATATTCTTCCGTAGTGCGCGGGCGCGAAAGCGTTACGTCTGTGGTCCCCATGATGCTGGTAAGCGGTGTCCTGAGTTCATGTGAAGCATTACTGATAAAATTGTTCTGCGTTTCAAAAGAAGTCTCGATACGGCTCAGCATGTCGTTAAAGGTTTTTACCAATTCTTTTATTTCCTGGCTGTAATGCGTATCGTCCAAGCGTAAGTGCAGGTTTTCTGAAGAGATCCTTTTGGCCATGTGCGTTACCTCGCTAATGGGCTTAAAGATGGTCTTAGAGATGTAATAAGCGCTCAGAATACCTATGGCTACGGCTACCAGGATGGCGATGAAGGATATCCGTTGCAGGTGGGAGATCAGTTTCTGGTTAAAATGACTTTCGGCAGAAGCGATAACTATATAATCTTTCCCCTGGAAGCTGTATAAAATTCCTTTATATAAATAATGCCCCCTCTGGTAATTGGCCTCTTTAGACTGGCGGATAATAGTGAGAAAGCTAAGCGGTACGCCTAATGAATCCGCTATATGCTGTTCATTGCCGGTGTTCAATCTTGAAAGCTCCAGGATGTAGTCTCTTTCATGGATCAGTTTTTCTGCTACTTCTTCTATTACCGATTGGTAACCTGCTACAAAGCTTGTATCGTTATAGGCGCCGTCGATATTGGCTTTAGCAATAACATTCGTGCGGATCTTCAGGGTTTTAAAAAAATCATCGTACACGAAGTTTCTCAGCGACAAATAAATGAATACGCCAAATAATGACGTAATGGCTATGGTAGAGATGAATATGGTTAAAATCGCTTTTGTCTTGAGGTTCAATTTGGATAATAGCATCATATACGGCGTTTATAAGTGCGGTTCGACTTTCAATACATAACCCATGCCAATAATGGTATGAATTAATTTTTGTTCACCCAACGGTTCTATTTTTTTTCTCAGGTAATTGACATAGACGTCCACTACATTCGTTGACATGGAGAAGTCGATGCCCCAAACACTTTCAAGAATTTCCATCCGTGAAAGTACCCGGTTTTTATTTTTTAAAAAATGGAGCAATAGCCGGAACTCTGTACTGGTAAGTTGTATCTCTTTATTATTCCGGGTGACTACTTTCTTATAATCATCCAGCTTCAGGTTATCTATACGAAAGACGTGCCCGTCCTGCTCTGTTTCTTTATGCTCAGTAAGGGGATTAGTTTTGTCGGCTCTCCGTATGAGCGTCCTGATGCGTGCGACCAGCTCGATAAACTTAAAAGGCTTTACCAGGTAGTCGTCACCGCCGCATTCCAGCCCCTGGACAATATTTTCCGAGGTACCTAAGGCCGACAGGAACAATACCGGCACCAGCTGATCTTTTTTCCTTATCGCTTTACAAACTTCTATGCCATTGGCCCCGGGCAACATAATATCCAGGATGATGAGGTCAAATTTACTTTGTTCAAACATCCTGATTCCTGCAAGTCCGTCCATAGCCACGCTTACCTCGTAACCTTCTTCCATCAGTCCTTTATTGATAAAGGATACAACATGGGCTTCGTCTTCAACCAACAATATTTTCTTCATGACTTAAATTATTTCTGATAACCCGGGAGGTTCTATGCTTTAAATATAAAAAGAAAATTTTAAAACCGCTCTTCGGCACCCATGCCAAACAGGGCATAATCATATTTTACAGGGTCTTCTGCATCCAGTAAGCGAAGGTGTTGCGTCAATTCCACCGCGGCTTTCCAGTCATTTTGTGTTCTTTCCAGTAAATCCAGCTTGCGGGCCACGTCGCTTACATGCGTGTCCAGCGGACAGATCAGGTCTGCAGGGCTCAAACCGTTCCAAAGGCCAAAGTCGACGGCACTGTTTTTCCTAACCATCCATCTCAAAAACATATTCAGGCGTTTACAGGCTGATTTTTTAGCCGGCGTGGCGATGTGTTTCCGCGTCCGGTCGGGCGCGTCGGCCAGCGAGAAAAAATAGTTGTGGAAATGAATCAGGGACCGTTCCGCGTCCGGCGTACTTCCTTCGGTAAGGAAAGCGGTTTCCAGGCTGTCGTGCCGGGTATAATGGTGCTTAAAAAATGCAATACAATATAAAAGGTCTGTAGCATTGAACGTGCGGTGCACGAAGTGTATAAAAGGCTTCAGGTCGCGGGCTTCGTGGCGGCATATAAATTCATGCGGGGCTTCGTCCATTAATGCCATAATACGATTTGTATTACGGATGATCATGGTGCGGTTACCCCATGCTAAAATTGCTGCAAAAAATGCAGCAATTTCTATATCTTGTTTTTTTGAAAACCTGTGGGGAACGGATATAGGATCTTTGGTGATGAAATCTGCCTGGTGATAATGAGCAAATTTATCGTCCAATATGCGTCTTAGCCCTTCTAATTTTCGAGGATCAATTACCAAAATCTTCCTAAGAATTTCTTTTTAACTTTTACAGAAATAATGTGTTGATCTTCCGTCGGACGGTCCCTGCTGTCTTTTTTTACAGCAGCTATTTTATCAACAACCTCCATACCTTTGGTCACTTCGCCAAAAACGGTGTACTGTCCGTCCAGGAAAGGCGTGCCTCCTTCTGTTTCATAAACGCGCTTATGTGCTTCTGCCATTGATTTTTCGTTTTGCTGTTCCATTTTCTTTAGTTGATCAGCAGTATAGGTTCTACCTTGTACAATGTAGAACTGGCAACCGGAACTTGCTTTTTCAGGATTACCATCCCGCGCTGCAGCCAGTGCGCCTCTTTTGTGGTAATATTCGTACCTTAATTCAGCGGGTATTTTCTTGCCCGTATCTCCGTTGCCCAGCGCTGTTCCCGGCTTGGCATTCCTGGAATCGGGGTCGCCGCCCTGTATCATAAATTGCTGGATCACACGATGGAAAAGCAGGCCATCATAAAATTTCTTTTTAGCCAGCTTTACAAAATTTGCCTGGTGTAATGGTGTCTTATCGTAAAGGATCGCTTCAATCGTCCCCTGATCTGTTTTCATGATCACTTTATATTTCTGGGAGAAGCCGGCATAGCTAAGGCTCAGCAGTGCTCCCATCAATACTATTTTTTTCATTTTATTTTTATTTTGTTATAGCAAATATACTGAGAATAGCCGTAGGCAAAAAATGTGCCCGCTGATCTTTCCTATCTCATTACAGCCAGGGTCAATGTTAAGGCTGATTATATATACCTGTAAACAGAAAGACAAGGCATCACGCCTTGTCTCCTGTATTATTTATCGATTATAGTTGATCCCGTTATTTAATCAGCGTGACGTCCCCTTTATAGGTTTTGATCTCACCGTTAGGTAACTGAACCGTGATCACATAATTGTAGACACTCTGATCACATGGTTTACCATTATCGATATCGGTACCATTCCATCCTTTCAACGGATCGTTGGTATGGAAGACTCTTTTACCCCAGCGGTTATAAATTTCAAAACGATGCAATTTCTGGAACTTACCGTTCGGGATCAGGAATACGTCGTTTTTACCATCTCCATTCGGGCTAAAGGCATTGGGTATAACCGGGTCGTAAGGATACCTCACATCCAATGTTATAGGCACCGTATCTCTACAACCGTATTGGTCTACGCCGGTTACATAGTAGGTGCCGGGAGCCTCTACAGGCATTGTGGTGGCATACTGCAAAGTAGGGTCGTAGAATTCCTGTACGGGTAGCCAGGTATAAATTACTGCTCCCTGAGCCGACATTTTTACCTCGTCCTGGTAATCTACCGTAGTGCCTGATTGTGGCTGTACATTGCTTAACTGGAATGGCGGCCTTACATTAATAGTCAGGTTATGCGTGGTCGAACATTTGGCAATAGGAGTAGTCGCTGTGATCGCGTAATTATAAGTGCCGGTAGGCATTTTAAAATAGTTGGTTTGCAGGTTTGCTCCCCTCAATCCCGTGGCCGGGCTCCAGTTAAACAGGTAGTTCACAGAATCCGGGCTGGCGATTACCGGAATTGCAATCGAGTCGGTACCACTGATACATACCGTAGTGTCGGAAGGCATGTGGATGATAGGATATTGCTCTACATAAGCGTGAAATACTTTGCTTACCGGCGGACAAGTTGCCGGCGCACCCGGCTGCGTTGCGGTAATGATGTAATCGCGCGTTGTCAGTAAGGTTGGCGTAATCACCAGGCTGTTATTATTAAATTCTGCAGGAGACCAGTGGAAATCCAGGCCCGGGTCTACATCACCTGTGATCGTGATCTGGGTGCCGGGACAATAGGCAGGCAGTGGCGTACTGATGCTTGCACGGATAGAGTCCAGGATAAATACCGTATCCCTGCGAATAACGTCCGTCAGAGCGCCGTCACAACCACATGGGTTCAGCGATTCAATCACCACCATTTTCGGCCCGGTTGGCATATTGGGTACCAGCAAAGGTTTTATCTCCAACGATTTGCGTCTTTCGTAAGGAGCGAAGTATAAGCTGTCGTAAACGTATTGGTAATCTACACCGTTAGTAGCAATAGTACCGCTTGGCGGCAATATATTGAAGCGCAACACCATCGGGATGGTTGTGTCACCATTACGCGTGTAGTTGATAAATGCTGACTTACAACCCCTTACCGCGTGCGGGATTGATCCGTAACCCGCATAGCCGGATTCGGCTTCGGCATCTAAACCTACAACCATAAAGTCAAACTTGAAAGTAACTACATCATTGGTGGTTCCGTTTAATTTATTCGGAGCATATACATTAGCCGGATAGGTGTTCCAGCCACCGTTAGATCCTACATAGCATACCGATTGATAGATCATACCCTTAGGGTCGATCCGGGATACGCTCGGATGGAAGTGATCCTGGTTGTTGGCAGACCCATAGTAGCTACCAAAGGCCAGCCCGGTGAAATTGGGTTCGAATGCGGCAAAATAAAATGGTTTAGGAGCCGTGGTGAACGCGTCCGGGGTTACCGGCATGCCGGGCTGGGTGGTATTGTTGACCTGCGTTGTGATCAGTATGTTACCACATATATCCACCATCATAGCACAGGGTACGATAGAGGCATCTGATGCTCCCGTTCTTGTGGAGGCTACAGAACCGGATAGCGTTGCGTTCAGCTTGTCGATGAACACATAACCGTTAGGCACTAATCCCTCAGCAGCCGTATTCGTCACCGGGTAACTTCCCTGCGTTCTTCCTGCCACGAACATATTATCGCCGCAGTCAAAGGCCAACCTTGTTGCGAAATCGGTAGCGGAGGTGCCTAAGTAGGTGGCGCCCATTAACTGGTAAGAGGCGTTGTTGAGTAATACAGCAAAGCCATCGATCCCACCCTGGTTCGTAGTGTGGTAAGCGCCCGGAGTTGTGGGGAAGTTGGTACTGTTCGTGTAGCCTACAACGCCCACGGTATTGTTGTTTTGGTTGTATTCTATACCGATGCCGCCATCCCAGGTGGTTCCGCCGAGGTAGGTACTGTAGATAATAGAAGTAAGGTTAGGGTTTACTTTAACCACTACCGCATCATGGCTGCCGGCATTAGTAGACTGGATTGCATTTGCTGTAACCGGGAAATTGGTAGACCCGGAATTTGAGGTAAGCCATACATTGCCCACGTTGTCAAAAGCAATATCTGTCGGGTTCACCGGGTTGTTCTGATCTGCATTGCCTGCATATACCGTAGTATTCCCTCTGAGCGAACCTTCCAGGCCTGAGCCGCCAAGATAAGTTGAGGCCAGGAGGGTGGAACCGTTTTCAGAAAGGCGCATGATATACAAGTCACTGGAGCCGCTGAGCGTTGTTTGGATGGCATTAGTAGTGACCGGCATCGTTGTTGTCGATACCGTACCTGCCATGTAAAGAGTGTTGGTCGCATCTACACGCATAGAGGTCGGCATCGGGTTGCCGGAAGTCGTCGTTCCGCCGAAGAAAGTAGAGAACAACAACTGGCTGCCATCAGCACTGTATTTATTGATGCCGGTGATGTAAGACACAAAAGAGGTCTGGTAGGCGCCTGTGGTTACCGGCCAGCCCGGGTTTGAGTAAGAGGAAGAAGAAGCGTAAGTATTGCCGAAATTATCGTAAGTGGTGGCATGGGCATATTGAACCCCACCGGTGGATCCACTGTAAGTATTGAAAATAAGATCCGGGTCGATTACTAAGGTTTGCGCATGATCATATCCTTCCGGGAAGCTGAAGCTGAGCACACCTTTGTTTAACGTATACTTACCTTTCACCTCAATACGTTTACCATCAATTACCTGGTAGCAAACAGGCGCTTTTTCGATTACCTCGTTAACCGAAGTTTTAATTTTTAAATCCCCTTCCGCGGTTAAGACCGGGCTTACTCCTTCAAAAGAAAGCTTGATCTGGGCCGCGTTAGCGTTTGGCGCAACGATGAAATCATATTTAATCGAATTTCCCCCGGCATTACTGTAAACTGCCAGGTCAATCCCGTTATAAACCCCAGTCTGAGTGATTTTGCCGTACAAGCCTACATTACCGGCCCATTTTGAGGCATCATTGCCCAGGAAGTAGTTATAGTAAGTATTTCTTTTTTGATCAGTAGTAAAACCGGAATGCGTATTCGCACCCACAAAATTGACTTTATAGGCATGCATGTTGATCATCTCCTTACTTAGGTCAGGGCTTGTTGCAGCCTTAGACCCGCAGGTAAGTTGGTGCATTCTTTCTATGTCTTTTTGACTCTGGTAGTTGTAGACAAAACCCTTTTCTGTCAGGAATAAAGCGCCCCCCGGAATTTCGGCCTTGTACTTTGCATCAGGAATCCATTGGCCCTTGTTCTCGATAAAACTGATTGCAGATGGCGTTGGAGCGGTAGTGTGTTGGTGATCATGATCGTGTGACCAGGCCACGTTAAAAGGAGCTACCGCCATTGTCGCGACAATAATGGTTGCGGAGAGCTTTCTTTTGAAATTTGTTAATGAACATAGTGATATTTTCATTGCAGAGATAAATTTTCTTTATACTATCTTTTTCTTAATTATGTAGACACCTGGCCTGATGAGAAAGTTGGAATTTTTATTAATAAATTTATAAATTTTTTCTATCTAAAGCCACTTTTACTCATCTTAAACCTCTTATAAAGTTGAAAAATAGTTAAATTTTTCTGATTATCCTGCCTTAATCGAGAATTTTATGCTTTTAAAATTGATTTTTGTTGATACTTATCATGTTTACCACTAATTATCTTAGATGCCTTTTCCTGTTTCAATGAGCGCAACCCGGTTAAATGATATGCGGAAGCAGTTCAGGAAGCGTAGCAAAACCGCATTTGCCGGTAAAAATATCGGCAAATGCGCCACCTCCGTTCGTCAGGGTGATGAATAGACCCGGTGCGATTCGGGCATCTTTTATTGATTACTGCTCGTGTCGCCCTCCAGGTCGCACCTGGTCATCTTTTAAGACCGGTTCCGTCTGTATCGAAAAGGATGTATCTGATATATGAATGTAATTCCTACAAACCGGAAAGTGACAGCGTCTCCAGCGCCCTGATACCTCTCTCACTTTGTTGAAGGCTGCATAACTCATTTACCGGGTCATGTTCAAAATAAAGCAACCAGTTTTCTGCTATTGCTTCTGTCAGTAAGGATTTTTTTTCTTTTAGCGTTTCCAGGGGGCGCGTATCATAAGCCATGACCCAGGGCAGCGGTAAGTGATGCATACTGGGCAGAAGGTCCGCGCAGTATAATATCTGACTTCCTTTATAACTCAGTAAAGGCAACATCATAGATTCAGTATGGCCATGAACATACCTTACCTTAAATCCGGGCAGGAATTCAGCCCCGTCTTCCCCCTCGAAAAAATGCAGCTGCCCGCTTTCCTGTATCGGTAAAATATTCTCTTTCAGGAAAGAAGCTTTCTCCCGCTCATTAGGATGAACGGCCCAATCCCAATGTTGGGCATTCGACCAATAACGGGCATTTTTGAAGGCCGGCGCCAGGCGGTCTCCATTTCTGATCACCGCGCCCCCGACATGGTCAAAATGTAAATGTGTCAGGAATACATCAGTTATCTCATCAGGGCTGTACCCCGCTTTATGGATAGAGTGGGTCAGGCTGTCTTCGCCATGCAGATGATAGTGACCAAAAAATTTAGCGTCCTGCTTATTACCGATACCGGTATCAATTAAGATCAGGCGGTCGTTTGTGGCAACCAGCAGGCAACGCATAGCCCACGAGCACAGGTTGTTTTCGTCTGCCGGGTTGAGCTTGTTCCAAAGACTTTTAGGCACTACGCCGTGCATGGCGCCCCCGTCCAGTTTGAACAAGCCGGTGTTGATCGTATGTAAATGCATAATCATTGATTATTGAGATAGTATTTGTAAAGAAAAAAAGATGTACCCCCGGCTGCCTATGCCTTGGGTACATCTTAAAAGGTGCTTATATTACAATGTTTCTTTCAGCCAGTCAAAGAAGGCTCTTTGCCATACCAGGCCGTTCTGTACCTTCAGTACCCAGTGATTTTCATCCGGGAAATAAACCAGGCGTGATTTAATCCCTTTCAACTGGGCCGCCTGGAACGCCTGGAGTCCTTGCCCGATCGGTACCCGGTAGTCTTTACCGCCCTGGTAAATCATAATCGGCGTATTCCACTTATCGACATAGTTACTCGGGTTGAACTCGGTATATCCCCTGGGTGCAGGCTTCTTCCAGTAGTTGCCGCCCAGGTCCCAGTTGGCAAACCAGAGCTCTTCGGTGGTGCCGTACCAGCTTCTCATATCAAACAGGCCATTGTGTGCGATGAAGGTTTTAAAACGGTTATTATGAATGCCGGCGAGCATATATACGCTGTAGCCGCCATAGCTGGCGCCTACAGCGCCCAGCCTGTCTTTGTCCACATAAGGTTCTTTAGCCATTTCATCAATGGCCGTCAGGTAATCCTTCATAGGCTGTCCGCCCCAGTCGCCGCTGATATCCTCGTTCCATTTCACGCCCCAGCCCGGCATCCCGGTACGGTTGGGCGCAACGACAATATAACCGTTGGCGGCCATCAGTGCAAAGTTCCAGCGCACACTGTAGAATTGGGTCAGCGCACCCTGTGGACCACCCTGGCAGTATAAAAGGGTGGGGTATTTCTTATTTTTATCAAAGCCCGGAGGGTACACTACCCATACACCCATGTCCTTACCCTGGCTATTCTTAAACATTTTTAATTCGGAAGTGCACATTTCCAGCTTGCTATACACCGCTTCATTAGCCCTGGTAAGTTGGGCCATAGTGCCGTTTTTCAGGTTCACCTGGTAGAGTTCCGCAGCATGGTTGAAATCGGTACGGCTCACCAATACGCCATTTGCGGTTTGGGCATGTACGCCTGCTATATCCCATTGACCATTTGTAATTTGTTTTACGGCATTCGGTTGGTTGATGTTCAGGGAGAACAGCTGCGTAGTGCCCCTGTAGGCAGCATTGAAAAAAATCGTTTTGCTGTCTTTGCCCCAGATAAATCCACCATCTACCGTTTCATCCCATCCTGCGGTCAGGTTGGTTTTCTTTAAGGTTTTAAGGTCTAAAATTACCAGGTCTATTTTATCTGCTTCGAAGCCGTCGCGTGCCATGCTGGTCCAGGCGATATATTTCCCGTCGGGACTGAACTCCGGATGGGTATCGTAGCCCATCATGCCCTCGGTCCAGTTGCTGGTCTTACCGCTGGCAATATCGTAAGCGTAGAGATCCGTATTGGTGCTTTGTGCATAGGCTTTGCCGGCTTTCTTTTTGCAGACGTAAAGCAGCGTTTTACTGTCATTGCTGAAAATGAAATCTTCTGTGCCGCCAAATGGCATTTGCGGGACATAATAAGGTTCCTCTTTCAGGATGTCTTTTGTTGCGTCACTGTTCACCGAGGTAATGAACACATGGGAATAAGCACCTTCATTAAACTCATCCCAATGGCGGTAATCCAGGTCGTTAAAAATGTAGCCGGAGCTTTGGGGCACATCATTATACTTTGCGCTGGCTTTTATTTTTTCGAGGATAACCGGCTGGCTGAAAGCAATAGTTTTACCATCTGGTGCGATACGTATATTGGTAGCGTCCTTAAGTCCCGTGTGTATTCTTTCCCAATTGACACCTTTATTTTTAGAAACAAAAAGTGCACCGTCTTTACTGGCGTAAAGCCCGTTTTTATCCCATTGTACAAAGGTTTTATTGTCCAGGATGCCGGTTGCGATACTTTCCCCGGTCGCATGGTTCAGGATAAAATCCTGGCGCTCGGTCTTTTGCGTTACCAGGTTGCTGTGTCCCACGCTGTAAAGGGATTGAGTGCCGTCCGGCAATATGCTGACCAGGTTCACTTTTCCCAGTTGCCAAAGGGTTTCAGGAGTTAACATTTGTTTTTGTGCCATAGCTAATAAAGGAGATATTGCTAATGCTAAAAAAAGTTTTTTCATTCGAAAATCCGTTTAAGAATGTTGTAGTGCCTACTTTGTGTAAGGCAGCAAAGACTAAGGCGCAAAATAAGGTAATTTCCGGTGGATTGTATCATTATCGCTCGAGGCCCGGCAATCCATCGTTCCTGCTCATTTATGCAGGATGGGTAACTTTGCGCTCATTTAACATATCCGCTTTAATTATTTGAAGCGCATTGTCATTATAAAGTCATAATTTAGTATGCTAAAACAAACACAGCAATCGATGAATGAAATGATGAATATGGACGCTTTGGTGGCCGCCGTGCCGGAAAAGGGTTTTTTGGATGCCCCGATAGATCCGCGCTTAGATTTGGTAGCAGAAATCAAACGTTTAAAAGAAGAAAAAAAGGCCGTCTTATTAGCACATTATTACCAGGAATCCGAGATACAGGATATAGCGGATTATATAGGCGATAGCCTGGGGCTGGCGGAGGCCGCGGCGAAGACCGATGCCGAAATTATTGTTTTTGCCGGCGTGCATTTTATGGCAGAGACCGCTAAAATATTAAATCCCAATAAGAAAGTACTATTGCCCGATCTGAATGCCGGCTGTTCTCTGAGTGACAGTTGCCCGCCCGATGTCTTTGCCGCGTTTAAACAGCAGCACCCGGATCATATCGTTATTACTTATATTAACTGTAGTGCCGGTATGAAGGCCTTAAGCGATATTATCTGCACCTCTTCCAACGCACAGCAGATTGTGGAAAGCCTGCCGGAAGATCAAAAAATTATTTTTGCGCCGGATAAAAATCTGGGCGGTTACATCAACAGGGTAAGTGGCCGGAATATGCTGCTTTGGAATGGTGCGTGTATGGTACACGAAATATTTTCCCTCGAAAAAATTACCCGCCTTAAAGAGCAACACCCCGAGGCCAGGCTGATTGCCCACCCGGAATGTGAGGAACCTTTGCTGAAGATCTCCGATTTTATAGGTTCTACCAGTCAGCTGTTAAAATATGTCACTACCGATGCTGCAGATACGTTTATTGTGGCAACAGAAGCGGGTATATTACACCAGATGCAAAAAGCGGCGCCGAATAAAACACTCATCGCGGCGCCGCCGGAAAATAACTGTGCCTGCAATGACTGCCCTTATATGAAATTAAATACTTTAGAAAAACTGTATCTATGCCTGAAGTATGAAACACCTGAGATCAATATGGAAGAATCTTTGCGGCTTGCTGCTAAAAAGCCAATAGATAAAATGTTGGAATTAAGTAAGCAATTTGGGTTAATTTAATCGCTTTTTCAAAATTAATACTATTATAAAGCCCAATTTACAAGTGATGAATATTAATTCGTCACTTTTTTTATTTACGCTCAGATATTGTGTTTTTAAATAACTTTAACTACCTTTAAGCAATTTTTGTGTAAAAACAAAGATTGGCCCTTTATCATCCTATTAATAGTAAAACCATGCAAAAAGTTCTTTTGAAAATTAGAAAGTTGGGGCTTGCGCTTACGGCATTGCTGTTGAGCATACCCTCCTTTGCGCAGTTAACGATTGTCGATAATGTAACTGCGGCCCAGCTGGTGGATAAGCTGGTAGGTACCGGCGTTACTACGCTGAACCCCACTTTAACCTGTAATAATAATGCTTTTGGCACTTTTGCAGGCACTTCTAACCTGGGTATCGACAGTGGTATTGTATTGACAACCGGCGCTGCAAGGACCAACGGGGGCAATATCGGGGTAAACTCACCGGCTAATATGGGTATGTCCAATCCCGCTTATTCCATAGCCTGGGGAGCGGGAGATACGGACCTGAGTACAATGCTGGCAGGTTCGACCACAACCAGTACCAACAATGCCTGCGTGCTCCAGTTCCAGTTTGTCCCGGCAGGAGATACCGTAAAATTTGATTATGTTTTCGGTTCCGAAGAATACCCGGAATTTGCCTGTACGCAATGGAATGATGTTTTTGGCTTCCTGATCAGCGGGCCGGGTATCGTGTCCAATATCCCGGGGCTACCGACAAAACGTAATATCGCTTTAGTGCCGGGTACTACCAATATCCCGGTGGCCATCAACTCTATTAATTCAGGAGTCGGCGGGGGTAGTGTTACTACATGTAGTAACCAGTATGCCGGAGCGCCCTTCACCCAGTATTATGTAGATAATGCTACCGGAACTACTGTAGTATTTGACGGGTTCACTACCGTTCTTACAGCCGTTCAGAGTGTTATTCCCTGTGATACCTATACGCTTAAATTAGCGGTTGCCGATGTGGGAGACGGTAGTTTTAATTCCGGGGTATTCATTAAAGCCGGGAGCTTGAACTCTATCGGGCTGGTCGCCGGCGCCCAGGGTATGAATGTTACCGCCAGCGATACCGCATTTATTGTCAGGGGTTGCCCTGCTGCCCAGGTGACCATTGAGCGCCAGACGGCCTCACCTACACCACTTGTAGTGCCTTACGTTTTGGATGGCACGGCAATAAACGGGGTAGATTATCAATTCTTATCCGGTACGGTTACGATTCCTGCAGATTCCACGATCGGCAGGATATCGGTAAAAGGCTTACCGTTGACGACTACAGGCGCCAATAAAATCGCGATTATTAAATTTCTTTCTCCATACAGTTGTGGTCCTAACGCGGTCGTTATAGATTCGGCGATCGTATCGATCCAGGATTCTATCCTGCTGACTTCCAGTATTGCAGATACATCCATTTGTTTCGGGGTGCAGCTGGATGTCAATTTCGTTACCGATGAGATTTTCGGCCCTTTAAACTTTGAATGGGTGCCTAATACCGGCGTAAGCAATGCGCAGATAGATTATGCCAGCCTTTCTTTCCCTGTTGCCGGTGATTACGAATACCAGTATAAGGTGAGAATACCCAGCCAGGATACGAATTGCCGGGCATCTACCGCAACTTTATTGATCAATGTCCAGGATATAAAGGTGAATATTGGTAATGACACGGCTATTTGTTCTTATGATCAGCTGCAAATGTTCGCAGAAGCATTTCCACAGGATACAGGCGGTTCCTATCAATACACATGGTTGCCTGCCGACAGGTTCAATAACGCTTCGCTGGTAGCTCCGGTTATTTTAGCGGGGGGAAGTTCTACAGATATCGTGGCCATTCTCCGGACGGATATAGGCTGTATAGGGCGGGATACCATGACCTTGACGGTTAATCCCGGAGAATTTGTGAGTGTAGCTCCTTCAGATACGGCTATCTGTCCTGGAGGGGAAGTTGTGCCGGTGATCAGCAGTACACTGGAAGGTACTCCTCTATTGCCGGATTACGAATACTACTGGACACCGGAAATTGCGCTCAACGGGGGTAACCCGACTGCGCCGAACCAACGGTTCAGCCCGGCTTCTAATACCCTTTACCGTTTAGTGGTTAAAAATCAGTTCGGCTGTTTTGACACCAGTTTTGTAGACGTAACTGTTCATCCGAACGCGGTAGTTAATGTACCCGATTCTGTAGTGATGTGGCTGGGGGAAAGTTATCAGTTAACCCCAACGACAAATGCGGTAAGGTTCAGCTGGTTCCCGGTATCCGGGATCAGTAACCCGTCGATCGCCAATCCCGTATTCGCGCCGGAAGTAAATACCCGCTATTTTTATACCGCAACTACCGATTATGGTTGTTCGGTGAGCGATTCCATGGATGTGTTAGTGCGCCAGGAAGGAGTGATCGATATGCCCAATGCATTTAATCCCAATAACGCGACCTTCAGACCTGTATTCAGAGGTAATTTCAGCCTGGAGGCTTTTGAAGTGTACGATCGCTGGGGGGGCATGGTATATAGTTCGAACAACATCAACAATGGCTGGGACGGTACCATTAAAGGAAATGCAGCGCCATTGGGAGTATATGTATACACCATCAAACTTATAAATAACACTACAGGTTCCAGATCTCAGAAATCAGGTAATGTTACCCTTTTGAGATAGAAAAAACAGAACTTTTGGATTTATTTAAAAAAAGTTAAAAAAAAACAAGGAAAATCAAAAAATTTTTAAGACTTTTAATGGCTCAAAGAGTTTGACCATAATTTGAATCATTAAATTATTTGTTAACAAAATAATATTTGGATAAAAATATGAAGTGTAGAAAAACTATCGCCAGTGCATTCCTGATCGCCAGTTCGGTGTTGAGCGGTATCGATGCTAAAGCACAGGATGTTCACTTTACACAATTCAATGCGACTCCTATGATTATCAATCCTGCATTTACAGGAGCGTTTCAGGGCGAGTACAGAGTTTCTGCCATATATCGTGATCAGTGGCGTTCCGCTTTAGGACCGAATGCCTTTAAAACATACGCTGTTTCTTTTGATATGCCGGTAATCAGGGATATTTCCATTGATGACTACCTGGCTGTAGGCGGCCAGCTCTACAATGACAGAGCGGGTGACGGAAATCTGAATAATTTTTCTGCATTGGCTTCTGTAGCTTATCATAAATTTTTTGGAGAGAGCGGTAAAGCTGCCTTGACGGTAGGTTTACAAGGCGGCTATTCCAGTAAGAATGTTGACTTAAGCCGTTTGTTCTTTGCGGGAGATTTCCGGGAAGGACAGTTTGTGCAGGGGCTTGATCAAAACTATGCCAATCTGAACAATAAAGTTGACGCCTGGTTGGTCAATGCCGGCCTTGCGTTCTCACATGCCCCTTCAGAAAAATTCTCTTATGTAGTAGGAGCGGGTGCCAATAACCTGACCCAACCTATGGAATCTATGATGAAGCGTGCAGAGACAAGAGATGTAGGTTTAGGCATCAGGTATACTGCCCAGGTCGGTGCGATCATCGGTGTGGGAGAGCGTATGAGCCTTCGCCCGGCTTTCTTGTTCCAGACACAATCTGCAGCTCGGGAAATTGTCGGTGGCACCGAATTGCATTATAAATTAGGAGATGACTATACCGTCCCTACGGCGCCTGCAGTTTTCCTTGGCGGTTGGTATCGTCACCAGGATGCAGCAATGATCACCGCAGGTTTGGAGTTTAATGGTTTCCGCGTAGGTGTGGGCTACGATTTCAATACCTCAGGTCTAAGACAAGGTACTAACGGTTATGGTGGTTATGAATTGATGTTCAGATATACTGCACCAAGCCCTATAGATTTTGCGAGGAAATTATTATATCCTTGTGCAAGATTCTAAAGCATTTTAAGTAAAATGATTTTTTGAAAGGCGCCTTTTAACGCGTATTAATTCAAGGGATTTCAAAAACACAAACATTACATTTCAACGTTGCATAAAATATGAAACGCAAACCAATACTATTTTTATTAGCAGCCACACTGGCCTTTACCAGTGTTCAGACCAATGACGTTTTAGCACAAAGTCGGGAAAAAGACAAATACGGAAAACGAGCAGATGACCCTGTTGCGAAATTAGGTTATCAGAAAAAATTGCGTTGGGCAGATGGATTGTTTAAAGAAGGGAGCTTTTCAAATGCTGAAGAGTATTATATTCAATTGCTTAATGAACAACCACGTAATCCTTATTTGAAATATCAGATCGCGGAAGCTCGTTGGTACCTGAGAGATTATGGTCCTGCGGCCGTAAGCTATGGCGAAGCTTATGATATAGCAAAGGCAGTCTATCCTGAAGCTAAGTACAAGCAGGCGTTGATGTTGAAAATGAATGGTGATTATGAAGCGGCAATTGCGGCCTTCGAAGAATTTAAAAAAGATAATCCCAAGCCTACCAAAGAGCTGAAACCCCTGGTGAAGCAAAGTGATCTCGAAATTAAAGGTTGTCGCCTGGGTATGAGATCTATTGCCAATCCTGAAGCGGTAAGCATTGGCAAATTGGGTACGAATATCAACTCTGTCAACACAGAATTGTCTCCGTTCCCTTTGGGCGATAGTGCTTTATTGTTTGCGACGATGCACTACGACAAACAAGCGGATAAAATTGAGAACAAAAAGTCTGAATATGTGTCTCGTTTTGTCGTTTCCAGTAAAGATAAATTTAACGAGAGAGATACTTTCCAATGGGCATTGCCATTTATGGACGGGAAATTCAACGACTCCAGGTTCCACGTAGGTAATGGTTACCTTTCCGAAGGTGGCGATCGCTTTTTCTTCTCAAAATGCCTGGATAAGAAAGGAGATACAGCACGCCTGTGTCGCATTTTTGTCTCTGAATTCAAAGACGACCGTTGGGGCAATCCCGAGGAGATGGGCTTTGGTATCAATGAGCGCAACTCTTCCAGTACGCACCCTTGTATCGTTAAAATCGGGAAAAAAGAAATCTTGTTCTTCTCTTCCAACAGGAAACTGCAAAGTCGCGGTGGATTTGATATCTGGTACTCCGTTTACGATCCGCGTCTTAAAACGTACCGCCGTCCGCAAAACGTAGGGAAGCAGATTAATACAAAAGGCAACGAGGTGACACCTTATTTTGACAACAGGACCAATAAATTGTACTTCTCATCAGATGGATGGGAAACAATGGGCGGTTTAGACGTTTTTGAAGCTACAATGGCAGGCAATAGCCCTTCCCGTTATACTTCCGTAAAAAACATGGGGTACCCGATCAATACTTCAGCGGATGATATGTATTTCATCCTGGATACTTATGGCAAACCGGATGGTTACGTGGTATCTAACCGTGTCGGTTCTGTAGCCTTGAAAAATCCTACTTGTTGTGATGATATCTTCAGGGTACAGTTTGAACCTAAATTAAAAGTGATCGGTAAAGTTATTGATGCCAAGACTCAGGAACTGGTGAAAGAAGTAGTGGTTAAAATGACCGATGAGAACGGTACGGTAGTACCATTCAACTCTACCGACGGTAAATTTGAGTTCAACACACCAAGAGGACATGCTTATTCCTTCGTTGCCGATAAAAAGAAATACTCTTCTTCTTCAGCAACTGTAAATACAGAGGGCGTGAAAAGAGAAGATAAGGACAACACGGTAGAGATCGAGTTGTATGTTAATCTTCTGGATAACGCGACTTTCCGTATCGACAATGTGTTCTACGATTTTAACGAGGCAACTTTACGCCCGGAATCCTTAACTGACCTGGAGAAATTAGCTACCTTATTAAGAAATAACCCTTCTTTACGCGTGGAGATCTTCTCCTACACCGATGGTAAAGGAACGCCGGACTACAATGAACCTTTGTCTGTAGCGAGAGCTGAGTCTGTATTGAACTACCTGGTGAATAATGGCGGCGTTAACAGATCCCGTTTATCCATTCACGGTATGGGTGACAAAAACAAAGTGGCCCAGGAAAAAATTAATAATAAAGACAACGCAGCCGGTCGCCAACTGAACCGTCGTACTGAATTTAAAATTTACGATGAAGAAGACAAACGCATGATTTTTGATTCTGCAAAACCGGGAACGATCGGTAGCCAGGAGAAAAACCTGCAGGTCGATACAGAAAATGTATCGGACGAAGTGGAAGAAGATTCCAACATGTCTAAACCAGGTACCCGCGTAAACAGATAGTAAATTGAATTGATTTTTTATAAAGGTTTGCCCTAATTTTGGCAAACCTTTTTTTTGGCTAAACCATTAAGGATGAATTATACAAAGATAAATATTCAGGCTACAGAAGTTGCCGACCGGGAATTGTGGCTGGGCATATTGAGCCAGCAGGATGCGATCATCGGGCTGGAAGAACTGGACCGCGAAGGTATTGTTGCTTACACGACCGATTGGGATAGTATTCGGGAAGAAATAGAACAATGGAGCCGGCAAACCAATGTGCCATTTGTATTAAGTGAGGAGGCAGAGCAAAACTGGAATGCCACCTGGGAGGCTAACTTTGAACCGGTCGTGATAGAAGGCTTCTGTAGCGTACGGGCTGATTTTCATGCACCCATTGCCGGCGTACAATATGATATCCGCATCACTCCCAAAATGTCTTTCGGCACCGGCCATCACGCCACTACCAGGCTGATGATGACACAGATGAAAGACCTGGATTTTAAGCATAAGTCGGTATTCGATTACGGTTCCGGCACCGGTATATTAGCGATACTGGCAGAAATGCTGGGGGCTACGCAGGTAGACGCGGTAGATATCGATGAGTGGTCTTATGAAAACGGGCTGGAGAATGTAACAACGAACCAATGTAAACACGTCACCGTAGCCAAGGGAGATATCAACTGGGTACCGCGGGGTAAAAAATATGACATTATTCTGGCCAATATCAACCGGCACATTTTGCTGGAATCTATGGCACAGTTAAATAACTTATTACCTGCAGACGGACAACTGCTGTTAAGCGGTATACTGAAGCTCCAGGACACCAATATTATCGTGGAAAAAGCAAAGTCCTGTGGCTTTGAAATGCTTCGCCAGACGGAAGATAATGGCTGGACCTCGATCCTTTTTAAGAAGGTTAGTGAGTAAACTACGGTACGTTTCTGCTTTTTACAGAAGTACAAAAGGAAGCCATACAATGACTTCCTTTTGTGTTTCTACAACCCGTCGGGGTCTAGAAATCCTGTGTAGCAACTTTATCTTTAATGGCTTGTAAAGCTTTTGCTTCACCTAATATTGCGCTCATCTTATTTCCTTTTCCGTCATCACCTTTAGCAATATAACCACCTCTTGCAGTTTTTGAAATTACTGCATTGTGCATCGGCACATTTTTCTCTTTTGTTTTTAAACAATAAGCGGTAATCATTTTTGAAGTATCCATGCTATTCTTTTTTGATTTAAATGGTTATGTTTGATTAGATTATCTGTAGCAAATGTAAGTTATTTTAAGAATCGAGCCTATACTAAATCAGTAGCGGCAGTATTATTAACAAAAAGCAATATTAACCCCAGAAATACCCCAATGCGAGTGCGGTGATTACCAATACAGGAGGGGGGATTTTGGTATACTTCAGGGAAAGATAGGTACAAATGATTACGAGGATACTGGGAACATCGATATTCCTGATCCAGGAAAAGCGGAACAGGTTTTCTTTGTTAATATGGAAGATCTCCATTGTAAACAGGACTCCCGAAGCCCATATAATACCGACAATCATAGCATTGATGCCCTCCAGCGCCCGGTAAATGATCACATGCTGTTTCAGGTTTTGATAAATAGGGTAGAAAAAGAGCAACAATAAGGTGCTGGGCAAAAAAACCGCCAGGAGCGCAATGGCGCCGCCGAATACCTGCGCCGAAGCGCCGAACTCATTCATAGACATTCCCCCTACATAAGCACATACGGAAAAAACAGGTCCGGGTATTGCCTGCACCATCCCAAATCCTGTCATGAGCTCTGTAGAGCTTAAAAAAGGGTCCTGTCCCATATTAAGCGGCCTGGATACAAACTGGAAGAGCATCATGGGCAATAATGCCTGACCGCCGCCATACACCAGTGTTCCGAAGCGATAAAAGTTTTCACCCAGGTTAAACAGCCGCCGGTATTCCCATTGATTGATCCGTGCCAGTTCTGACAAAAGTCCCAGCAACAGGAAGACGGCAATAAACAACCTGATATTGATCCATTTTAGTTTTTTCCGTGGTTCTTTCTTTTCCGGTATGCGTTTATTACTCAGGTTGGTCACAAATCCCGACAACACAAAAAGTATTGGTATGATCCAGGGGCTGTGAAAAATAATGGTCAGCAGGGCGCAAACGATCATAATGATCTGCGTAGCCGGGTTGTTGACCGAAGATTTCATCATTTTGAGTGCGGCGTAAATCACGAAACCTATCGTCATCGGGTGGACATAGTGAAATAAGGTCGACGCCACATTATTGACATTAATATAGCTTACCAGGAAAGAGAAGGCAAGCATGATAAGGCCGGCGGGTAAAACCCAGATCAGTAAAGTGATTATAGCCAGCAAAGGGCCTCCTCTTTTATAGCCGATCAGCATCACCGTTTGCGTGGAAGAAGGTCCCGGGAGCAGCTGGCTAAAGGCGTTTAATTCCAGTAATTCTTCTTCTGTGACATCTTTTCTCCTTTCTACAAATACTTTCAGCATCATGCCGAAATGCCCCTGCGGGCCGCCAAATGCAGTAAGGGTATACAGCAATACCGCCCTTAAAAAATCTATATGTCTCAATAGCTTAACCAGCGTGCCTATTTTTTCAGAAAATTAAAAAAAAGGCGAAACTAATAAAAGTTTCGCCGGTTTTTTTTATTAATTTATTTTATATAAGAGGCACTATAATCCACTGATCACGATTCCTGCAGAAAATGGTCTCACATCCGGGTTGGAACCAAGCGTCGTCCCGGAATTATTAAAGATCGGGTTTAAGGTGTATTCTGCAAACAGCGAGAAATTGCCCCATCCGATTCTTGCGGTAGGGGTTAAACGCCAGCTTTGGTTGAACCTCCGGGTCTTGGTAACATCACTGATAAATTTACCGGATACCGGTACGCGCTCTTTGTAATGTGCCCCGCCAATACCGGCGAAGCCCACTTTCGCACCCAGTGCAAATTTAAATCCTTTATTCCTGTTGTCTTTATTAGCAAAAAAACGAAGTTCCAAAGGTATTTCCAGGTATGTCATGCTAAACTTATTGCCTTTAATAGAACTGTCTACATCCTGGAAAACAATCCGGTCTGTACGGCTGTCCAGGACCATTCTTTCCTTGTTGAAATATACATTGCTGAAGCGGACACCGACACCCGCGCCAAAGCTGAAATGGGATTTCTTGATCGGGAAATCATACATAAGGTATAAGCCAAGACCCCTGCCTGTATTTTTCATGTTCACACTATCGGGTACATTAGCCCATCGGTCATGTGACAACTGTATCATGACATGGTCACGGGAAGGTTTTGATACCACCTTTTTCTCCTCAGTACTGCTAGTTGTCGTTTGTGCCTGCACATTTACCGCGGCTATAAAACTTAGGAATAAAATACCTAAAATATTTCTCATATTAATCTGGATAAAAACAAACTTCCTTGAATAAAAGTGCACAAAGATAGCTTATTAAATTGCTACTTTTGTGATTCATACTTTTTTTTGCTCAAAAAATCGCGCAACTTTTATGCTGCAACTAAGCTATAAACGTAACAACTTTCCTTTTCAGTATTCCTTCAGCCTCGCAAAAGGGACCAAAACCCGGCAGGATTCCCTCCAGGTCTGTTTGGGATTGGCGGCTTTGAAAGGCTGGGGGGAGGCTACCGCTATCAGCTATCATAATGTGACGGTGGAAGGAATGATTGAAGTGCTGGAGCAGAGAAAGATGATGATTGAGCGCTATACTTTTATAGAACCGGAACGTTTCTGGCATTTCCTGCATCATTTAATTCCCTCAGAGAAATTCCTGACTTCTGCCCTGGATATCGCCGGCTGGGACCTGTTTGGCAAAATGAAGCGGCAACCCATCTACGAGCTTCTGGGCCTGGAATGGAAAAACATACCATTGACTGACTACACATTAGGGATTGCAGAACCGCGCCAGATAAAGGAAAGAATAAAGGCGCACCCATTCCCGGTTTACAAGATGAAGATGGGCAGTGCTAAGGACCTGGAAGCGCTTAAGGCTGCCCGGCAGGTAACTAATGCCCCTATCCGGCTGGATGCCAATGAAGGCTGGACACTTGAAGATGCAAGGATATTGTTGCCTGAATTGGAAACGCTAAATATTGAACTTATCGAGCAGCCGTTACACCGGGAGGATACTGCCGGTATGCAAGCCTTGCGCGGGCTGACAAAAATACCTCTTATTGCAGATGAGGCCTGCCAGGGCGAAAAAGACCTGGAACAGATCGCCGCATTGTATGACGGCATTAATGTCAAACTGTCTAAATGCTCGGGTATCACCCCGGCCTTTTCGCTGATCAGGGCGGCACGTGCCCGTCAATTGAAAATAATGCTGGGCTGCATGAGCGAAGGTATAGTGGGCTGCACGGCCATAGCTCATCTGTTGCCCCTGGCCGACTATGCTGATATCGACGGCCCTTTGATCCTGAAAGATGAAACCTTTAATGGCTGGCAGGTACAAGACGGCTATATTACGGCGCCACAAGGTCCCGGTCTCGGAATTCAGGCAGCAGGATCATAAAGAATCCGTTTATTTTTTAAGGGGTAATTTTTACTCGCTTCAGGTGAAAGAGGTTCAGTGGGTTTTGCTCGAAACCGCTCACGTTGTTTTGGGTGAAATGCATCATCTCGTCATAGAAAAGAGGTACTACAGGCGCATTTTCACTGATAATACTATCCATCTTTGCATACATGGTATAACGCAAAGCGTCATTATCGGTTTGCAGGCTTTGCCGGTATAGCTGGTCAAACGCCTTATTGTTGAACCTTGTGTAATTGGGCGGGGCAGGGTATTTACTGTAGAAGAAAGCCAGGTAGGTTTCTGCATCCGGGTAGTCAGCGATCCATTGACCTTTAAAAAACGCGGTCTGGCTCCTGCTCATTTCCTGTCGCAGGATGCCGGGTTGCATGACTTGTACCCGCGTAGAGATACCCACATCGTTAAGCTGGCTGGCCACGAAATTGCAGACATCTACATTTACTTCCGGGCATTGTAATATAATGGCCGGCAAACCTTTCCCGTCAGGAAAACCGGCTTCTGCCAACAATTTCAAAGCTTTTTGAGGACTGTATTCGTATGGCGTAGCTATGCGGTGTTCTGTGCCGGGCATTCCCTTAGGTATAAACCCGTTCGTAGCGGGTACCCCGACGCCGTTCCTGAAATAAGTCACGATTTTTTGCCGGTCGATGGCATAATTTATCGCTTGCCTTACTTTTTTGAATTTTAAGCTGCTGTTGTTAACCAAGGGATTGGTTGTGTCCATCAGTATACCCAGGTATTCCGTATTCAGGTATACCAGCTTTTGCAGCCGGATCTTACCCGCGAAATCAGGTTTTAACTGCGCCTTTTTGGTAAGGACCAGGTCTTTGAAAGAGCCGTCCAGGCCATTGATGAAGTGAAGCTGCCCCTGCATGAACAGCAGGAACTCCGTTGCTTTTGTATCATTAAAGCTTACCTGTACGGCATCCAGGTATGGCAGGCGGTTACCCGCAGCATCTACTTCCCAATAGTTAGGATTTTTATGGAATACCATCGTATTACTCTCATCCCAGTAGTCAAACTGGAAAGCACCGGTACCGCAGGGGTGATTGCGGAAATCTTTACCCCATTTTTGCACCACCTCTTCCGGTACGATAGCGCAATAAGGCATGCTAAGCATTTCCGGTAGCGGGCGGAAAGGTTCGGCTAAATGAATAACAAAAGTGGTATCATTGATGGCCTCAAAAGGGCGGTCTTTACGTACCCGGTCGTTAAAGATCCAGGCGCCGGAAGAAGCGGTTGCCGGGTCGATCAGGCGGTCAAAGCTATATTGAACATCCCGGGCGGTCATCCTGCGGCCTTTCCCGCCCGGGAATGCCGGGTTGTTATGAAAATAAACATTATGCTCCAGGTGAAAAGTATATCGCAGGCCATCTGCAGACACTTCCCACCTTCGGGCCAGGGAAGGCACCACTTCTAAATTTTGATCGACTTCCGTTAGCGTATTGTAAAGCAGGTGTACATTCCACATGATACTCAGGTTCTTGGCAAACGCCGGATCCAGGGTTTCCAGTCCCCCGGAAATATTATAACGGAATACCATTTGCTTGTTTTCTCTCTTATGCCCGCAGGATAAAAGGAAGGCCATACAAAGGAGCAGCAATAACGATCTCTTCATGCTTCTTTTTATTGCCGGTTTAAGGTGAAGTTACTCAATACTTTATTGCCTGCTTTTCTTTGCCCGGCTACTGTTCCGGGGTAAATATTTAAGGTGAGGCGCTCCGCCTTATCAGGAATTTCCAGGCGGTTGTTTTTAAAAAAGCCTGCGAAAGAAAGCGATTGACCGCTTCGGGTAAAGTACAGAGTGCCGCCAAGGGATTTTTCAAACGGAGCGTCCAGTTGCAGGAATACTTCCTCGTGGTCGATCATCCCCCGGTAGAGGCCGGCCACTCCGGAAGAAGCTGACTTTTTTAATCGAGGTTTTTTGGTGATACCCATGATAACCGCTCCATAATCACTCAGGTATTGGCCTACCGAAGCCAGGGGGAATGCTATTTTTTCGGGTGCCGCATTTACAGTGCCGGCACTATCTGTATTGAAACAATGTGCCGGAAAAATGATCAGGGAATCGGGAGTAAGCAGGAATTCCTGGATATCGGATTTCATACATTTTTCCTGGCCTTCGGGAATAACCGGGAAGCGCGGATCAGCTGCGTGTTGCTGCCTTACCCGGACTACCTGCCGCTTGATGTAAGCTAGTCCGTTTACGCTAAATATATCCTGCAAGCTGATGAGCGAACCGGTAGCGGCATTAAACAAAAAGTGTTTGGCACGGCCGTTGTCGGGCTGGCAGCTTACAGAAAGTGCTCTTTGGTTGTTGACAGGTGTGGTAAAGGTCCAGCTCCTGATGGCGCTGTCGGTCCCTGCATCGGTCAGGGTTTTTACAGTGGCGAGTTGTAAATAGGTATTAATATTTTTTACGGCTTTTTGAGCCCGTTTATTATAAAATGCAGGAAAACTGCCTTGTGGTCCTGCAGATCGCTGCTCCTTAAAATAATTCCTATTTTGCGCAATTGCGGGTAGGATCCATATCAATGAGACCAAAAATAATAATCCTTTCTTCATGAGTTTAACAGATAAGTTGATAATAAGCGCTGAGCGCTTTCAGGTGTCGGCGGTTAAAATTACAACAATTCCCGGGCAAATGACGAAAGGCTTTACTGCGTTAAGAATTTATAAAATAAGGACGTGAGTCAGGTAAATGTTGTAGGTAATCCTTATTTTTAAACGTATTAATGTCAGTAAAACTGACAAAATATTACTGGCAGGCCTTTTGCAGCATAAAATATATAGTAAACAATAAAAACAAAAGATCATGGGATTAATGGGTTATTATGTGATTGCCGGGCTTATGTTCCTGGTGGGCATGTATGTAAGCAACCGGTTGAAAAGCAAATTTGAAGAATACAGTGGGGTTCCTTTACGTTCCGGCATGACCGGGAGAGAGGTTGCGGAAAAGATGTTGCGGGATAATGGAATTTACGATGTTAAAGTAATTTCTACGCCCGGTCGGCTTACGGACCACTACAACCCGGCAGACAAAACGGTGAATTTAAGTGACGATGTGTACGCAACCGACAGCGTCGCGGCAGCTGCGGTAGCGGCCCATGAATGTGGGCATGCGGTGCAGCACGCCCGTTCCTACAGCATGCTGCAGTTCCGGAGCAAAATGGTGCCGCTGGTAAATATCAGCAGCCGTTTTTCGCAGATCATCATATTATTGGGTCTGGGGATGCTCGCAGGCAGGGCTAATCCTACAATACTTTTGATCGGTATTGCTTTGTTCGCCATCACCACTATTTTTACCATTGTCACGCTACCGGTAGAATATGACGCAAGTAACCGCGCCTTAAAATGGTTGGAAAGCACGGGTATTACTTCCGGGCGGGAGCATGAACAGGCTGCCGATGCTTTAAAATGGGCGGCAAGAACTTACGTGGTTGCGGCAGTAAGCTCTATTGCAACCTTGCTTTACTACCTTTTAATTTTCTTCAATTCAAGGTCCAGGGATTAATAGAGCCACTGCGGCACTGGAGGAGAAGGACTGTTGTGGCATTATCCCACAACAGTCCTTTCTTTTTACAAAACATTCACTTTAATAAAGTAAATACAAAACCTATATACTTATCTTTGTTGGTTTTAGTATGACCTTGCGGCATATTACTATTTTTGAATTAACTAACCATAAGTAATGCAAATTCCGTTGAAACATTTTGTACAAAAAACGGTGTTGCCCCTGAGCGCACTTTTTTGCAGTATTGCGGGCTTTGGGCAAACCACAGCTATCAATAAAAACCCACAGGCCATGCTGAAACATGGAATAGAGCAATACCAAAACGGTCATTATAATTTAGCCAACCACACGCTTACCGAATTCCTGGAGTATAATAAGAATACAGCACAGAAATCGGAAGATAACCTGCCCTACGCCGACCGCGCCCAGGCATTATATTACAAAATGCTTTCCGGGGTCAAATTAAGAGACCACCGTTTAATCGTTGAGGCCACGAATTATGTAGCGACAGAAGTCAATGTGCACAACCAGCAAAGAGTAGCTTATGAACTGGCAAAATACTACCTGGAAGACAATCGCGACCTGAATGCAGCCATCCGGTATTATGAAATGGCGGGTGTCTCCAATCTTACCAATGCAGAAATCGCTGATGCTAAATTTGAATTAGGCTATGCCTATTTTATCACCCAGCAATTTGACAAAGCACGCAATTTATTTGTAGGCATCAAAGATATAGAATCCAATAAGTACTACCTGCCGGCAAATTATTATTATGGTTTGCTGAGCTATAAAGAAGGTCGTCTGGATGATGCCCTTGCCAGCTTTAAAAGGGTAAGAAATGCTGAAGAGTATAAAGATATTATTCCGTACTACGAGGCGGAGATTTACTATTTCAAGAAAGAATACGATAAGGTTTTAAGCCATTCTCAAAAATACCTCAAACAAAAAGGTACAGTTTTCTATGATAAAGAAATGCGTTTATTGACCGGGCAGACCTTGTTCGAGTTAAAGCGCTACCAGGAGGCTTTACCTTACCTCGAAGACTACTATGAAAATTCAGACCGCATCCGCAAAGAGGAACTTTACGAACTAGCCTATACTTACTATCAATTGAACCGCTACAGCGATGCGATCGATAAATTCCAGCCTTTAAGCAATACAGACGATGCGATCGGGCAAACGTCCATGTATCTATTGGGTGATTGTTACCTGAAAACAGGAGATAAAAAAGGCGCGCGTAATGCCTTCAGCCTGGCCTCAGAAATGAACTACAATGAAAGTCAGAAAGAGGCGGCGACCTTTTTATACAATAAACTTTCTTACGAATTGGGCTTTGACCAGTTAGCCGTCAGGGGGTTTAAAGATTATATCACGAACTATCCCAAGGCAGCAAGCAACGCCGAAGCGCGCAATTTATTGTCCAGCCTGTTATTGAAATCCAACAACTATGCGGAAGCCTATGACCTGTTGAGCAACCAGGCTAATAAAGATGCCAATGCCTGGGCGACTTTCCAAAAGGCGGCAGTGGGCAGGGGCTTACAATTATTACAGGATAAGGACTACGAGGGTGCGGAGCAATATCTGAACGCATCTTTGGAAAATCCCGTCAACCCTTCATTAGAAGCCGTGGCCTATTTCTGGAAAGGCGAGATCGCTTACAAACAGGAGCGTTATACCGATGCCGTAGACCATACGAAAACATTCCTGTCGAAAGCAAAAGGATACGAGGAAGCCATCAAGAAAATAAGTAGCAAAGCCACCGTGCAAAATGGCAATGTCAACCTGGGTTATGCCAGCATGAAAGCGAATAACTACGCGGATGCGGCTACTGCATTTTCCAATGCACAAAGTACTGCTGCTGAAAATAAAGAGTTAAGTAAAGAAGCGGTATTCCGCCAGGCTGATGCGGCATTTATGCAAAAAGACTTTGATGCTGCATTGAAGCTTTATGACCGCGCTATCGCGGGCAACTCCGGGGATGTAGATTATGCACGCTATCAAAAAGCCCTGATATTGGGACTGCAGAACAAAAGTGCGGAGAAAGTCGAGCTATTAAAAACCGTGGTGCAAAAAGGGAATGCTAAAATAAAAGACGAAGCAAGCCTGGAGCTGGCTATGGAATACATTAACCTGGACAGGCATAGCGAGGCCATCCCCTTATTGAAAAAGCTGGATCAGTCCCAGACTAATATAGCCATCAGGTCGAGGGCGGCCTATTTGCTGGCTTATGCTTACCAGGACAATGCCCAGAATGACCTGGCAATAGGGGCTTATAAAAATTATATTACCCAATACCCTGCAGGTGCAGACCGCAACACGGCACTTAAAGCCTTGAGCACCCTATACAACAATAAGCCGGAAGAGTACGAACAATTCCTGAAGCAGGAAAGCATTACTGATGTGAGCAGTACCGATGTTGAATCGGTATTTTACGATGCTGCCGATAATGATTTCGGAAATGCACAATATCAAAAAGCGGCAGACGGGTTTAAAAAATACCTGGATAAGTACCCACAGGGCACTTTTAAAGTACAGGCCAATTACTTCCTGGGAGAAAGCTATTTCCAGTTGAAAGATATGGCTAAAGCGAAAACCGCTTTTACCGAGGTGTTAAATAATAAATGGAACGATTATTCTGAGGCCTCGGCCAGCAGGATGGGCGCAATTTATTTATCCGAGAAAAACTACACGGCGGCAAAGACTACCTACAACCAATTACTGGAAAATAATGCAGCCGAAAATCCCGCCGGCATCTATGAAGGCATGATGAAAGTGGCTTTTGAAGAAGGAGATTATGAAGGCACGCGCACCTGGGCGGATATGCTCCTGGCAGTGGGCGATGCGGCAGAAGACGCGAAAAGAAATGCCAGGTTATATAAAGGGAGATCCCTGCAGATAGAGGGTAAGTATGAAGATGCTAAAGCGATCTACCAGCAGTTAGACAAAGACAATGTGGGTAATGTGAGCGCCGAAGCGCGCTACCAGATCGCCAGCATATTATTTGCACAAAAACGCAATGAGGCAGCGGAAAAAGCAGCCAGCTACGCGGCGCAGGCTTCCAATAACAATGCGTATTGGGCAGTTAAAAACTACCTTTTACTGGCAGATATCCTTGCCGATAACAAAGATTACTTTAATGCAAAAGCCACCCTGCAAAGTGTGATTAAAAATGCATCCGATAAAGACCTGGTGAATGAAGCCAAGCAAAAGCTGGAAGCGGTAAAAGCTAAAGAAGCCGGCAAAAGCAAATTGTCTAACTAGGTAAGGAGCACAAGCATTTTTCTTTTTCAAATTGTACAATCATGAACATTCTTCAAAATAAATATATTCTCCCGGCGATCATCGGCGCTTTATGCCCGGCAAGCCTGCTGGCACAGACGCGGAGTGGCAGCGATACCACTTTCAAATCTCAGACCCTGAATTTTTACTCTACCTATAAACCGGAAGTGATTCCGGCGCCAAAGCCAGTTTTCGTACCTGCTTTACCGGTTGTTGATACCAGCAAGCCGGTATTACAATACCAGGTACCGGAGCAAACAATCAGCTATACTTACCAGGCCGAGCCCATCAAACCCTTGGCGCTGAAACGGGGAAGGGAAAAATTGCCTTTTGAAAATTATGCTAAACTCGGATTAGGTGCTCAAAACACTGTTTTGATTGATGCCGGTATCGGCAGTCTTATGGGCAGTGATTATGATGCGGTAGTACATTTTAACCATTTGTCACAAAAGGGTACTTATGTAGACAACCAGAAATGGTCGCAGAATGTCCTGGATGCATCCGGCAACATTTACCTGGATAAAGCCACACTCAGCTTAGGTTTGCAAGGTGAAAGAAGAGCTTATCGCCAGTATGGCTATAACAATGAATTGTACTCCTTCAACGATGCGGATATACGCAACGTCTACAGCGGTGTGACCGTTAATGCAGCATTGACCCCTGTAGGAAGTACCTTATGGAATTTGAAATACCGGCCCGAGGCGCGTATTTATTGGTGGCACAGCGGCATGAACGCTACCGAGCGTAACCTGGACTTTTCTATACCGGTTACCAAAGCGATTGACTCTTCCATCAGCTTCTCGCTGGCGGCCAATGTCGGGTTGACAAGCTACACCAGCAAGGCTTTGGGGAATTTTTCTAACAACTATTTCCAGTTAGCGCCGGCCATTAACTTCGCCTACGAGGGATTTAAGGCGCGTGTAGGGATAAAGCCAACATTTGCCAGCACGGACAACTATTTATTGCCCGACATTAATGTAAGCGGCAACATCATCAACAATTCGCTGCGCCTTTACGCCGGTTGGGAAGGAGCCCTAAACCAAAACACCTACAGGAATTTAAGCTTGTTTAACCCGTATATGCAGGCCGATTATCAACCCGTGCAAGGTCGTTCCAGCTATATCTATGGCGGATTTGATGCAGCATTGAGCAATAACCTGACCATAGGTGCTTCTGCAGGTTATAAAATGTGGAAGAATATGGCCATTTACCAGAATGAATACAGTACCAGCCCGGACGGGAGGACATTCGCCCTTATTTACGAGGATATGAAAGCACTGATCATTGATGCGAAAATTCAATACCAGATCAATGAACAATTCAGCGTAATGGGCAGGAGCATCTGGAATTTATACAATACCGAAAAACTGGTCCGTGCGCAGCAATTACCACAGGTAGAGGTGAATGGGGGTTTCAGGTGGGAAATCATCCGAAAGCTGCACCTGGGTGCTGACCTGGTGCTCTATGACCGCATTTTTGCCTACCAGTCAAATGGCTTATATAGAAAACTGCCAATGATTATCGACCTGAATGCCAATGCCTCCTATGATGTACATAAAAGAGTCGGACTTTTCCTTAATGTGGACAATATCCTGAACCAACGCTATCAATACTGGAACCAGTACCGCACGCTGGGATTCACCATTTACGGCGGGCTAAGATTTAAATTCTAATTGATTACCTTTGTTACCTTTTTTGAGCTTTCCTCAAACGAAGAACAGATAAACTACTACAAAATAAATGGACATAGCTAAATATATAGGGCTTTTCTTGGTGAAGTACCAATACTGCAACTTACCTAACCTGGGTGATTTTACAGTGGTCAAAAGGGCAGCAAGCTACAGCGAGGGGCAAGTGAAAGCGCCGGAATATGAGGTGAAATTCTCCTTCTCGGGTGGCCTGATTGATGATGCTTTCCCGAATTTTATTGCTACGAATGAAAGAACCAGCATTGCCAATGCAGCGAATGCGGTGAAAGATTTCTGCACTCAAACGAAAATAACACTTGCAGAAGGGGGAACAGTGCTGATCCCGGGATTCGGGAAATTTGTACAGACCAATGGCAAAAACGATTTTATCCCGGACCAGAATATCCATGTAGAAACACCGGGAATACCCATATTTAAAATCAATACCGCGGCGACGAGAAGCAGTGTTGAAGGAGAAACTATCGCTGAATTACATGAAAAAATGCAGCTGAAAGAGCCTTCTTTACAAGACGATATCGTCATCAAACCACCTAAAGTCAATTGGTCTAAAGTGATCCTGCTTTTGGTAATCGTAGGCTTTGTGCTGGCCCTGGTAGGCGGTGCAATATGGTACATGAATGATAACAAAGAGCCAATAGATACCGCTGCCCCGGCAAGTAATGAAGTGCCGGCGGCAGCAATGCCAGACACCAATAAAGTGAACCCTGATACAGTTGCACAACAGCCGCAAGCTACGGGTACTCCGGGGTCATACACCTTCGCTATCCTTACTTTTAAGGATAAGGAAAGCGCGGAAAAGAAAGAAAAGCAATTGAAAGGTTTTGGTCATGACGTGGCGTTAAAGCCTGCTGCTGACAGCAGTATTGTTTTGACGATTACCTTGCCTTCGGTAAGCGATACGCTGGCTACAAAAGATTCCCTGCGCCGCTTTTTCAACCCAAAGGGTGAGGTGACTATTGTTAAATAGACAGCATACTGCAACAGGAAAGCGACCCGTCATCATTGCGGGTCGCTTTCTTTTATACGAAAAATGTGCTTTATAAATATTGTTTTGCTTGAATACTTAACTTATCTTTATAGCTTATAAACAATTGCCCTCGTGAAGACCATGATAAAATCTTTAAGTTTATTGCTATCTGCGCTCTTCCTGCATAATATTGCCGGAGCACAGGGTATTCATTTCTCCCAGTATTACAATGCGCCCCAGTTGCTTAACCCCGCCAATACGGCATTGATGCCTAAAGAAGATTTTAGGGTGGGGGTTAATTACAGGGAGCAATGGACCAATGTACCTGCGCCTTTCAAAACATTCGCCGCCCATGGCGACCTGCAACTGATGCGTAACAAGAACCTGACCAACTGGATGGGCCTGGGTGTGGGTTTCTTTTCGGACAAAGCCGGCCAGGGAATTTTATCCCTCGATAAGGTGCAGGCTTCGATTGCCTATCACGTACAACTAGACGATTACAATATGATCTCTGCCGGTGCTTCAGTGGGCTACGTGCACCGGGCTATTGACTTCAGCAGGCTGACCTTTGATGCACAATGGGATGGATTCCGTTTTAATAAGAGTAATTCGCAGGGAGAACCTTATGCCAGGCAGGCGGCTAATTACCTGGATGTAATGCTGGGCGTTAATTATGCTTTTTTTCCCAATGAAGACTTGTATATAAAGGCCGGCGCCGGTATGATGCACCTGAACCGCCCGAAAGAGAGTTTTTATTATTCAGATAATAACCGGTTGGGAATGCGTCCTATGGGCAACCTGGATGTGTTATGGAAAGCAGGAAGTAAATTTATCATTAACCCGTCCCTATATTATGCCCATCAGAAAGGAGCCTCAGAACTGGTCTTCGGTAGTTTATTTAACAATAGTATCGGAGGAGAAGATGGGGGGAACAATGCCCTGATCTATGGCGTTTTTTACCGGATGGGAGAAAGTTTTATACCCGTTTTAGGGATGGAGTGGAGCCGTTTCAAGCTGATGTGCTCCTATGATATAACCGCTTCTCCGTTCGCGGCGGCCAACCGTAACCAGGGCGCCTTCGAGATCGCGGTGTCCTTTAAAGGATTATACAGCAGCATGTCCCAGGGTAGGGGCGGGTATAACTGCCCCAGATTTTAACAAAATAATATAGTACCTTGTCTGCTTATATTATAGCAAGTCTTTAAATTTGAAAAAATTAAATAACTGAAAGCAAAACGTTTAAGTATATGGAAATAGAAAAGTCAAAAATTTTATTGGTAGAAGATGATACGAATTTAGGCCAGGTATTAAAAAACTATTTGGAGCTTCATGACTACGTCGTAGAGCTTTGCCGTGATGGTATTTTAGGATTAGCAGCTTTCAGAAGAGAGAAATTTGATATCTGTTTGTTAGATGTAATGATGCCGAATATGGACGGCTTTACATTGGCAGAGGAGATCCGGAATATTGACCCGGATGTTCCTTTGTTTTTCCTTTCTGCACGTAGCATGAAAGATGACGTGATCACCGGCTACCGTTTAGGTGCGGATGATTATATTGCGAAACCTTTCGATAGTGAAGTTTTGTTGCATAAGATCAAGGCGATCCTGAAACGCAACCAGGAGATCCAGGAGAAAAATCCTACAGCTACTGATTTTGATATCGCGAGCTTCCACTTCAACAGCAAGTTGCGCATCTTATCCAGGGAAGGAAAAGAAGTGACTCTTTCTCCGAAAGAAAATGCTTTGCTGCAAATGCTTGCAGAATATAAAAATGACCTCTTACCGCGCGAGCAGGCTTTGAAGCGCATCTGGGGCAGTGATACTTATTTTAACGGCCGCAGTATGGACGTATATATTGCTAAATTGAGAAAATATTTAAGCGAGGACGATAAAGTAAATATCGTCAACATTCACGGTAACGGTTTCCGTTTAGTGGTGGAAGATTAATTCTGTAGCAATACAGTTAGTAAAAACGATAGCGCTTCCGGAAGGAGCGCTATTGTTGTATCTTTAAGTGCGGCATGGAGCTCTGAAGGCTGCAATTCCGCTATTCAATCCTCTTTGCCAGTTCTAAAGCCACCATACTGCCCAGGGCCACGCCCATGCCGCCCAGGCGGAAACCGCCATGGATGTTGCCTTCCAGCGATTTGATGATCGGCATTTTAGTGGCGCCAAAAGCCATAATGCCCGACCATTGCATATCAAGCTTAATTGATTGCCCGGGGGCCAGGTCTGTTTTTAAAAGCTCGAGCAGGTGATCTTGTATTCGCTGGTTAAGACAGATGTCTGTCGTATTTTCTGTGGCAAAATCAAGGTTGCGCCCCCCGCCAAATAGAATGCGATTGCCTACATTTCTAAAATAATAGTATCCCTGGTCAAAGTGGAAGATACCCTTCAGCTTTAAGTGGTCAATAGGTTGCGTAACGAGTACCTGCCCGCGGCCGGGCTGCAGATCCTCCCCGGGGAAAAAGCGATCACTGAAAGCATTAGTGCACACGATAACCTGCGCCGCTTTGAAGTGAATGTATTCATGAAAACCATCTTTCACCACTACTTCATTTTTCCCATTCCCGCTTTCGATCAGCGTTACCGCTGCACCGGTTTTGATTTCCACCCCTTTTTGTATCGCCAGGCGCAGCAGGCTTTTGATTAATTTGCCGGTGTGTAAGGGCGCTTCCGTAGTGCAGGCAATACAATGTTTAAAGCGGCCAGAGCTGAAGCCGAAATGGGCCAACTGCTGATCGGCTGTTTCAAAACTTTTGCCACCACTCACTTCTTTCAATAATTCGTTGTAATGATCTATATGATCCAGGATGCCGGATTCTGCTGCAGTAAGTAGCTCATGACTGCCTTCGTTCGTATAGCCAATGGCGTCGTCGCCCAACTGCGCTCTTAAAAAATCAATACCCGATTTTCTTTTAGCGAACAGATCGACCAGGTCTTCCTCGGGGGTATGCGCGGCATCGGCTACTAATTCAGACAGGCTGCCTGTGGCCGCGAAACCCGCATTACGCGTGCTGGCGCCGCTGGGCAGCAAACCACGCTCCAGTATTAGTACATCGTAACCGGGATGTTTTTCTTTTACCTGTATAGCAGTTTGCAGGCCTACAATTCCCGACCCGATGATAATAACATCATACTGCAGTAAACTTTCCCGTTCCCAAAAACTAATCATAATTGTTCCTATGCTTAATTAATAATGATACTATGTTTATTATTATTTTCCAAAACTTTTCATTGCTTATTGCTACTCCTCTTGTAATAAATATTTAAAGCTATAGTCTTCTTTGCCGCTTTGGAGGAGGATGTAATACAGCCCTGTGGCCTGACTGTTTAGGCTGAAGGTGTACTCCTGATGATAGTACATAGACATACTTTATTCATCTTTGACCACTTTATAATAATAACGTTGTCCTTCATCTTCAAGTACAATAATATATACACCCGTTGTTAAGTGAGATAAATCTATTTGCATTTCTTCTTTGTGGGCTATTGACCGAGCAGGAAGCACTACTTTTCCTAGTACATCTGCAATCCAAAGTTTAGCTCCACCGGAAAACATCTTTTCCGCTTTGATATAAATTCGCCCGTCCTTACTTGGATTAGGATAAATATTTATTCCGTTCAGCTGTTGCACATTTTGTAAGGTACTTGGGGTATTAAATCTAAATGCTTCGCATTCAATATCTGACCTGTTAAAGCTGATGCTGCCATCTTCGTAGCAGGTAATGGGATTTTCTGCAAAGTCATAATCAAAGGGAGAGCTCATTATCGTTATTTCCGGAACTGGTTTAAAACCTTGTCCTGCTCCTCCGAAAAGCCTGGTATAGCCTCCCTTATATTTAAATTTATAATAATTAGTTGGCACCCCTGCACTATCGACATACTCTATCTCACGCTGAAAATTAAATATCCAGTTTAAGTTGGGCTTAAAAGTAAAGATTGCATTTGAATGATTGTTTGGATTATTCCAATTGATTCCCCCATCATAAGGTGAAGTAAAAAATGTTTCTAATTGTATTCCTCCATAATCCACCATTCTGATAGAGTCAATAATATAAGAAAACGTATAATCATTGTTCAGATAGAATAGCGAATGATTTAATGTATCTAACAAGGGTACAGTTATGGTATCTCCTTCCTGCGCATTAAATACAAATAGCGGTGTATAAGTATTGAACGTCCTGTTAAAAATAAATAAGGTATCATTCTCTTCATATATAGAGTCGATCTCCGGAGCATGGGTTGTCCGGTTTGAATAACCCATTCCCCAGGAATAATAAGTTATGGCTTGTGATTTGTTTATGTGTTGTATTGTTTTAATATACTTACCGTCAACAGAATCCGCAGCTATACATTGATAGGTACTTATATTTTCAACACCAGTGTAGCCCCAACCCCATATATCTTTATAAGTCCATTTGGCTCCCAGTGGGGCAAATTCTGTTTGGGCAAATATTGTAGCGCTTACAATCAATAGAAGCAGTGTAGAAAATATGCTTTTCATAATGTTGATTTTAAAAATTAGGAAGTAACTATTCATAGTTTAATATATACTTGAAGCTATAGTTTTCTTTTCCGTTTTGTAAACGGATGTAATACATGCCCGCGGCCTGCTTACCCAGGTGGAAACTGTATTGCTGTATGTTTTTAGGAATGGCTTGTTGTTGCAGCACCCTGCCCAGTTGATCGGTAACGATCAGTTGCGCTTCCGCTTTAAAAGGTTTCGTACTGCTGATGTTTATGTTGCCATTGCCAGGATTGGGAAACAAGCGGACACTTTCTTTTTCCAGCACATCTTTGCCGCTACCTAAAGTGCCGGGGCAGTCGGGGTTAATGCAGCCATCGCTGTTTAATTTCACCACCCAGGCTGACTGGCGTTTAGAGGCGATTTGCTGGCCTTCATAATAAAAGGTATCAGGTATTTCAGAGCTTCCTGTAGCAATAAAGCTGCCATCGGGCAGCGCCATAGCATTGTAGAGGTAATCATGACAATTATCTACCGCATTGTGACCAAATACCCGGTTCCAGACCTCATCGCCTTGTGGATTCAGGCGTAAAGCCCATCCATCAGGACCACGAGTGCTATTTATCTCGTAATTATACTGTGTATTAGCCCAGTACTTTGCCGTATTCCCAATAGCTACTATATCACCATTATTAGCTTCTATTACTGTTCTGAACTCATCTGTTCGTTGGCTGTAATCAATAATAGTGTCTAATAGTATATTTCCATCTGCATCAATTTTAATAATTCTTCCGCCTCCATTGGCCATATTTCCTATTTCAGGGGGAGTATCAGCCCAGCCCACACACACATAATTGCCATCCGAGGTCGCAATCATTTTTTCCAGGCCATCATAGCCGGGCAAGTCGTAGACCCGGTGCCAGAGTTTATTGCCGGCTGTATCTACCTTCATCACAAAAGCGCCTCCGTCTGTCACCCCATAGCCCCGGGTGCGGCCGCAGAGTATTAGGTTGCCATCATGAGCTTTAATTATGTTCAAGACAATATTCCACTCACTACTGTCCACTACCCGGTGCCATAAAAGATTACCGGCTGTATCTGTTTTTAATAGATTCACCTTTGCGTGTACCGCCGGGTATTGTGAACTGATAGAATCCCTGTTGAGATTAGCTTGTATCAATATACTTTGCTCATCCAAAGGAATAATGGTAGATATATTGCCATTGAAAGGCAATTGGTATTCCTGCCTCCAGATAGTATTGAGTAGCGTGTCCTTTTTTTGCAGGAAAAAAGTGCTGAATGTGTCTCCATAAACTTTATAGCTACCAGAAGCATAAAATTGACCTTGGGAATTAAGCGGGTAAGCTATTGCATAATTAAAATAAGTAGTGTTCGGTATTTCTTCTGTAACCTGATGCCGTATACTCCCGTTATTATCCAGGTTTAACCATTGGTTTAGGAAGCGCGATTGATAAGCTGCGGAATAGTAAGGGAAAATAATACCGCCGGTTGTGCCATTATATAAGAAATTGGTACCGGTATAGTCAAAACGTCTTAAGGTATCGCCTCTGTAGGAGTAGGTTTTGGAATAGCCCTCCTGTTGTGCCTTTAGCCCGGTGGCCAAAAGCAGCATTATTAAGCTTAAACAAATATTCACTATGTATTTTAGATACTGTTTCATGCTAAACCATTTAAGAGGTTAACCGTGCCAGGTCCTTTACTGATCGGGCCTGGAACGGCAAGATTTTTATTTTAATACCACCAGGCGTTTTACCTGTAGGGTTTTACCATTGCCCAGCAGGCTATAGGTGTACACCCCTGCCGGCAAGTGGCTGATGTCCAGCTGCAGGTTGTGCCGGCCGGCGCATAAAGGATATTCCCGGACGATCTACTCCTGAAGCAGCAGGTACTTGAAGCTATAGCTTTCTTTTCCGTTTTGTAAACGGATGTAATATATGCCCGCGGCCTGCTTACCCAGGTGGAAACTGTATTGCTGTATGTTTTTAGGAATGGATTGTTGTTGCAGCACCCTGCCCAGTTGATCGGTAACGATCAGTTGCGCTTCCGCTTTAAAAGGT
>CAXYKQ010000070.1:0-3434 GCA_964277835.1 uncultured Edaphocola sp.
CTAATGTTTTGTTCCCATAATTGCTGCGCCAGGGCAAACCCGAGGGCTCGTTCATAGTCTTCATAGCTCCCTTTGAAGGCTACCAGTACCCGGTTACCGGCATCAAAGTTGACCGTAGGGTAGCTATACCTCCGGGGATCATGGCTACCAATATTCGTCTCAAATAATTTATAGATGGAAGGGTAGATGATGATATTATTGAGGCCCCTGGATTTCAGACCACTTTCCCGCTCGAGGCGTTTCAGCAAAGGGGAATAATTTTCCAAAGTATACCGGCAAAGGCTGTCGGATGCGCTTGTAAAATAGAAATGAGCAAACCGGGTAGGGTATCTTTGCCAGCGCAATCCTGGTGGCGACTGTATGCGGTTCCCCGGGCTCAACGCCGCGGCATTATATTGTGCAAAAGAATAAGAAAAGGGTAAGCAACAAAATAATAAAAGGGTGTAGATCGATTTTAACTGCATAGGCATGGGCAAAACAATGGTGATGCTCACGGCAAAGTAATATAATTTCCCTAATATTGTGGGCGATTCAATGCTATTCTTGTGCAGCTAAAAGGTATTCCACCCTCTTTTTCTCAATTTATCCGGCACTGGCCGGGAAAATTCCTGCTGGTCCTTATTTTACTGGCTGGCTTCGTTCCCATCTATGCACAACCCAAAGAAGTATGGAAAACCGCGAACGAAAAACAAGAGCGGGCACTTAAACTAAAAGATAAGCAAACGAGGCGGCTTAAAGGCTGGGTGAAGCAGGCCCGTGAGTGGGGACTGGACAATACTTATAAGCAGGAACTATCCCTGGGAGGCAACCTGCATACTAACGGAATAGGAGGCCATCTCAGGTACGCCACTAACAAAGGAAGGACGCACCGGGACATCTGGTTGTTGCAGGTACGGTCCGTTCAACATGAAAAGGAAATCAAACAGCAGCGAAAAGGAAGTATTTACCGTGAGCTGGGACCTTTCAGGCCCTACAATTTCGGGAAAATAAACAGTATCCTCAACCTGCAGCTGGGCTATGGTAAAGAACAGGTCTTATTGCCCTCTGTAATCAATGAAAATATTTCCATCTATGGCAGCCTCGTAGGCGGCGCTTCCATCATCGTACAGAAACCGGTCTATCTCAACCTGATTTATACGGACAGTGGGGGCAATATTTCGATACAATCCGAACGCTACAGCACGGAGAACGAAGCCTTGTTTCTCAATAACAGCCGCATCCTGGGCGCCGATAAATGGAGTAAAGGCCTGGGTGAAGCAAAGATAATCCCCGGGATTTTCCTGGAGCCGTCCCTGGTCTTTGTCCCGGCCAGGAATAAAGCATTCCTGCAAAAGGTCTACATAGGCGGCAATGTTGCCTGGAATCTGCGCGCTGCGTCAATTATGGCTTTACATGAATCGTCGCCCTTCCAGGCTTCTTTCTTTGTAGGCATAGGCTTTGGAAAGAGATGGAAGTGACAGATAATCAAGGGGGTAACATTATTTAAACTATCTTCGCACAAGCCGGTCGTGCTCCATGCGCGTGGTAAACCGGCACTGATATCATCTTGTAAACCGTTAAAACGAATTATAATGATCAAAACCATCTTATTCTTTGCCGCTACTTCCACCTTAGTATGGTCTTGCGCCAATGAAAACGCTGAGAAAGATACGGCAGCAGCAGTGGCGACTACACAGCAGGCGGCAGCTGCTCATACAGACACCACGAATAATGCATTGACAGAAGCGGTGCAGGCTAAGGACGGAGCGATGACGCCACAAAATGCAGTAGTGGAAGCCCCGGCGAATAATAAAGCTGCCGGTGAAGTAAAATTAAACCCGGCACATGGTCAACCCGGACATAGTTGCAACGTTCCGGTAGGCGCGCCGTTAACCGCTGCGGCTGCCGCACCTGCGGGGCAGCCTGCACAGGTAGCTCCTGCAGCGCCACAGGGCCAGCAATTATTGCCGGACGGTAAAGTGAACCCGCCGCACGGTCAGCCCGGCCATGTATGTATGTAATTTAAAAAAGTGAAAAGTGAAAAGTGAAAAGTGAATGGTGAATGGTGAATGGTGAATGGTGAAAAGGGAATAGTGAGCAATAAAAGCAATAAAAGTAAAAAGTAAAAAGGCGGAATGCTTTGCCTGATTTGGAAAAAGTCAATGAGCATTCCGCCTTTTTAGTCGTACCAACTTATGTGGGTTCAGCAATAAAATGGCGCTTTTTTAGAAATTTACATCGATCATTACGGTCTTACCATTTGCTTTCTTTACTTTATAATAAGCCCGTTCCCCTGTTTTGAATTTTTCAAGGGTCATCAGGTAACTCTTGGCATTAAAAATAGGAAAACTACCGATCTGTAGCAGTACATCGCCGCTCTGGAAGCCCAGCTGCGCCCCCTTACTATCTTTGGCTACAGATTGAATCACCGCGCCGCCCTCTCTTTTGTCCAGTTCATTGATCCCGATGCCGAGGAAATCAACGACAATATGGGATGCCCCTGTGTAAGGCATTTCCACCGGGAGCTTCGTTGCCACTCCCGGACCACTACTGCGTGATTTTCCGCCGGCCTGTTGGTTTTGCTTCAGGTTGCTTTTTGCCTGAGCCAGTTTCTCGGCGTTGGAAGGTCCTTTAGGCGCTGTTGTTTTCGGTGTTCTGGTTATTTGGGTAGACGGTGTTGACTTACGGATCACCAGGTCTTCATCGTTTACCTCGGTATTATTTTTAGCAAAATAAACAGGACCGCTTTGGTTGACTTTCGTGATCACGGCCACTACAAATCTCAGGGTTTGTGCCATACCGTTAAAGTTGATCGAAGTCAGGTTATCGTCCCCGGACTGTTTGGCGGGGTAGCCCGTGGAAAAAGACAGCGTAGAGATTTCGTTATTGATAAAGGCATTAAAAGAAGCATTGTAAGGGTATGGAGCGCCTACTCTTGGCGTGTACCCTTCCGATACTTCCCGGATGGCGGTGCGGAACCTTGCGGCACTCGCTATCCCATTAATGAAAATTTCATTATCAGGATTTAATTTGCCTATCGCATTCAGGTCTACCACGTAAGCGATCTTTGATTTCATCTCGGGGATATTCAGGAAAGACTTCGCCCCCAATTGACCCTTAACACTGCCGGAGAACGCAGCGAAGGCGTAATTATAGTTTTTAAATTCGCTCGCTTTAAGTACCTGGCTGAGCTGCAATAAGGCAGCTACGCCGCTGGCCGTAGCATTTGCGCCCGGGTTATTTTCGGTATCAAAAAGAACCTGGTCATAGTCGGCCATGATCAATACCGTTTTCTCTGCTTTATGGTCAATGAGTCCGATGATATTATAGCCTTCTTCATAGGTTATCTTATACCGTTGCACTGTATTGACCGGGATAACGCTGTAAACATTTTTGAAATTGTCGGCCCATGCTTTTTTAGAGATCAGCCATACCGGGATGCGGATATCAGGGTC
>CAXYKQ010000071.1:0-2774 GCA_964277835.1 uncultured Edaphocola sp.
GATTTATGTTGTTTATCAATTAGTTGTACTTAGTAAGGCCCGCCCATTTTCACGATCTGGAAACTTTCGTAAGCCATTTTCTGGTTATATTCATTAGCCAATGACTGGTGATTGATCAAGTCGACAATGGTACCGATAAAGCAAAAGCCTGCTGTGAAAAAATATAATAAGCCCATTACAGTTTGCCCTAACATAAAGCGTTGTACGCCGGCTATACCGATGAAGCCGATGAGTGTGAAGATCAACACATCCTGGGCGCTCTTCCTTTTACCCGAATAAACCATGTAAAAACTTTGCTTTTGGCTATCGGTAAGGTCATTGGTTGCCTGGTGTAAAAAGGCCATCTCTTCTGTGGTGATGCCTGGTAATGACAGGTATGGGTTATATGCGTTCATGATATTTAGTATTTGTTTGTGATTGATGATGTAAAGGTAATATCTCACTAAAAGTCAGCATATACAAAATAGGCGGTGTTACTAAAACCCTCGGTGAGCACGGCTAAATGCTCGGCGAAAACCTCAGGATATTTTTACCGACTATTATGGGAACCGGTATCGCCGGGCGGCAATTAAAGTAATTATACGGTAAATCAACACTAATAATACCGGCAAACCCAGCCAATGCGCATGGAAAGAACTTTTAAGATCGCCGTGTAACAGAAAAGAAATGGCATGCCCCAAGCCACAGCCCGGGCACCAGGCAATACCCAAAAGCTTAAGCGGGCATAAACTAAAATGGCCTTGGGCTGCCGGGTTTGTTAACGCCAGGCATACCAGAGCCATTATCCAAAATGTAAGTTCAAAGTATTTATTAAATACGGTTTTAATCAACTCGCTTTGCCTTTGTTGTCAGTATTAAAGATACAGCAAAAGCTTCAATAACACCAACTAACAGAGCCCCAAAAATACGGCCGCTAAAACTTTCAAAAGTGCGGGCACTGCTGGCATCATTATTAAACCAGTTAATAAATACAATACTGCTGAACACGGCAAGCGCACCGCCTACCAATAATATCTTAAAGCTTTGTATCAATGCCTCCAGAAAACCCATTTGTCCCCTAAGCTCTCCATCGCGAAAGTTTTTAACGCCGAAAAACAAGCCGATCAACGGGATAAGTCCCGAAACATATTCTATTGGCGCAGTCTGGTTATCGGTTATATAGTAACCCATACCCCGCATAATAAAAAGCCAGATGATGCTGAGTACGCCGATGATTAATCCGAATATTACTGAGTTCTTCATTTGTATAGGATTGGTAAATGTGTCACATATGAAAATATCATTAAAAAGTAAACATATAAGCAAATTGTTTGCTCTTATTTATGATAATTGATTGTATAATGGCCGAAAGGCTTATTTACCGTATATTTGCACTGTTTTGAACATCCGTGATATTTTAGAGCGATATAAGGCTGATGAACGGATCACCACGCTGGCAAAGGCACTCAACGCCGGCAAAAATCCAAGAGTACAGCTAAAAGGTTTAGTCGGGTCGGGAGATGCGGCCATGGCCACTGCATTATATTTTTTGCAGCACAAGCACATGATATTTGTGCTGCCAGAAAGAGAAGAAGCGGCCTACTTCCTATCAGACCTGGAGAATTTAACAGGTAAAGAAGTTCTCTTCTTCCCATCATCATACCGAAAGCCTTTTGAATTTACCCAGCCGGACAGCGCAAATGTGCTGGCCCGAGCCGAGGTACTAAATGAGCTTAACCACTCCACAGAATATGGCCAGCTGATAGTGACCTATCCTGAAGCCCTGGCCGAAAAGGTGATAGACCGGTCTTCTTTAGAAAAGAATACGCTGGAAATTGGGATCAACAACAAGCTCAGTATTGATTTTATCAACGAGTTTTTGGTTGAATATGATTTTGATCGTGTCGACTTTGTATACGAGCCGGGCCAATTCTCTATTCGTGGCGGCATAGTAGACATCTTCTCATTCTCGCATGACCTGCCCTATCGTATCGAGTTTTTTGGCGACCTGGTAGAATCTATCAGGACTTTCGAGATCGAAAGCCAGCTATCTGTTGAACAGGTAAAGCAGATCACGATTGTACCTAACGTACAATCAAAGTTTCTGACAGAGAATAATATCTCCCTGCTGGAATATGTAGAAGCCGGCACCCAGGTATGGATCAAAGACATACAATTTACTTTAGATATTATACAAAGCGGGCATAAAAAAGCTACCGCCTTATGGAAAGCGCTTTCATCTGAAGAAAAGACACAGAATCCGGAGTGGATTGACCCGAAGTTCGCGTTTACAGACGAAAAACTGATCGCCGATCAATTACATGATTTCCCGCTGGTAGAGTTTGGCAAGCAGTTCTTTTATAACGATGCCGAGGCCGTTAACTTTGATATGCGCCCCCAGCCATCGTTCAACAAGGATTTTAACCTGCTTATCCATAATTTTAAGAACAACGAAGCGGAGAAGATAGAGAACTATATCCTCACCGATTCGGCAAAACAGGTAGAGCGGCTATACGCTATTTTGGACGACCTGGACAAAACGGTGAAGTTTACACCAGTAAATACCTCCATCCGCGAAGGTTTCATTGACCGGGAACAAAAGCTGGCTTGCTACACAGATCACCAGATATTTGACCGCTACTACAAATACAAGCTAAAGAAGGGCTACCAACGCTCTCAGGCTATCACACTGAAAGAACTGCGTGACCTGAAGCCGGGCGATTTTATCACCCATATTGACCACGGTATTGGTAAATACGCGGGCCTGGAGAAAGTAGAGGTGAACGGGAACACGC
>CAXYKQ010000072.1:0-4015 GCA_964277835.1 uncultured Edaphocola sp.
TGTAAACACTGAGGAAGTTGTCGCCGTAGCCAAGGCCGTGAGCGATACCCGAACCTACCGCATAGATGTTTTTCAGCACTGCGGCATATTGGGAGCCCCAAAGGTCATTGTTGCAGGTAGTCCTCAAAAAGGGAGTTTCAAACAGGGCGGCAATGCCCGCAGCTTCGCTTTCTTCCACACCCGAAAAAGTAAGGTAAGAAAGTCGCTCCTGTGCCACTTCTTCCGCATGGCAGGGGCCGGTAATCGCAAAATACTGATCTAAATCAAATGCAAACTTCCGGACTAGGTACTCTTGCAAGAGCAGGTAATGCTCTGGGAGAATCCCCTTAACGGCAGAGACGATCTGTTTCCCTTTCAGCGCTTCTCCCGGAATACGGTCCACCACTTCCAGCAGGTAGGCAGAGGGAATACACAGCACCAACACTTTACACTGGCTGATCACGTCTTCGAGCTTAGTGGTGGGAAAGATCAGTTCGCGGTCAAACTCGACTGCGGATAAATATTGTTAATTATGTCCTTTTTCTTTCAGGTGTTGTACCGCGGCTTCGTTACGCATCCACCAGCAAATTTTGTTATTGTTGGTGGTTAACAATTTTGCCAGCGCAGTGGCCCAGGATCCGTTTCCTATTAGTCCTATCATTAATGTATGCAGATTAATCCTTTTTAAAATCGGCTTTTCGCGCTGCAAGATAGAAAATTGTAAGGAAATATAATATTTGCAGGTTTCCGCTGAGCTTTTATTTATATTTTTAACGAATTGCTTTTTTATCCATGCTTTAATTAACTTTTTGGGGAGTATCTTTGCAAAATTTTGTTCCGGTTATGAAGAATACAAAGTTACTCAGTGCATTTGGTTGGGCCGCAATCCTGGAAGGGATCTCTACAATATTGCTATTTGCAAATATGTTGATCGTGAAAAGAATGGACCCCGAAATGGGCAAAGCCCTGGTATACCCGATCGGGATGGTACACGGCTTATTGTTTGTTGCCTATACGCTATTGCTGATCCAGTGTAAGATCGCTTACCGCTGGTCTTTAGGTAAATCTGCACTGTACTTTTTGCTCTCCTTTGTGCCGTTCGGTACTTTCTGGGTGGATAAAAAATTAAAAGAAGAGAAAAAAAGCCTGAAAAGCCTTGCTGCTTAGGCCGGATCAAACATGCGCTATCTTTTAGAAATTGCCTACGACGGCACAGCTTTTCATGGCTCCCAGGTACAGGGTGAATTGCATACCGTTCAGTTTGCTCTGAATAAAGCATTGAGTACCTTACTTCGCCAACCTGTCGAAACATTCGGGGCCAGCAGGACGGATGAAGGCGTGCATGCACTGGGTAATGCCTATCATTTTGATTGGAATGAGGGGATCCACCCGCAGCTAATTTACAAGCTCAATGCCTTATTGCCCCCGCAAATGGCAGTAAAACGCCTGATGCAAGCGCTGAAGCCGGAATTTAACGCCCGCTTCGATGCCAGTAGCCGGAGCTACCGGTACAAGATCTACCGGAAAAAGGATCCGTTTAAGCAATCGAGAGCTTTGTTTTTCCCGTACCCCTTGCACCTGGATAAATTGAATGCCACAGCAGCGGTAATCAAAGATTATATTGACTTCGAAAGTTTCTGCAAAAGAAATTCACAAACATTTACCCACAATTGTACCATTTTCAGGTCCTGTTGGGAAGATCATGGCGATGAACTGCATTATATCGTCGAAGCTAACCGCTTCCTGCGCGGTATGGTGCGCGCTTTAGTGGGTACCCAGCTGAAAGTCATGAAACAGGAAGATCCTGTAGCTGCATTAAGAAATATTATAGAAGCCAAAAACTGTACGCTTGCTGACTTTAGCGTAACCGGGAACGGTTTATACCTCGAGGCGGTTAATTTTCCTGAAGGTTACCTGGAGGAGATCATACAGGAACGTTGAGCAACATAGCCCGCATAGCTTACTTTTTATTATATTTGCCCTTCTTTTTATTCAATTTATTAATACCAAACGCATTTATGCCTGTTTTTAAGTTTAAAGTTTCCTGGGAAGACGACGATAATATCAACCGGAGTATAGCGCTAACCAATGGCCAGTCTTTTTTACAATTTCATCAAGCTATTCTTACCGCTTTTGAATTCGATAAAAAAGAAGCTGCGGCGAAATTTTATGAAAGCAACGACAAGCATATGAAGGGACGGGCCATTTCTTCGGAAGTCCAGGTGAATAAAAAAGATGCGCCGGCTTTATCTATGATGAAGACGCCGGTTTCCGCTTTAGTGGACAGCCCCGATAAAAAATTCATTTATGAATATGACCCGGTGAAGAACTGGTCGTTTTTTGTTGAACTGGTAGGTATCGATAAAGAAGAAAATCCCAAGATTAATTACCCGAATTGCTTTTTTAAAGAAGGTATTTCCCCGGTGCTGACCGGTGCCAAATCTATGTCGGAGAGTAAAATGGTGGAGCTGGAAGAGAAATATGATCTCGGCAAAGAGGAAATGGATGAAGGTTATGGCAGTGAGGGAGAAGACGACGATACAGATAATGATAACGGGGAAGAAAGCTACGGAGAGGAAGAATATGGTGATGAAGGAGAACAATATTAATCCCGCTCATGCGAACGGTTATTGTTATAGCAGGACCGACCGCGATCGGCAAGACTGCGCTCAGCATCCGACTGGCGCAACATTTTAATACGGCAATCGTTTCAGCCGACTCCAGGCAATGTTACCGCGAAATGAATATTGGTACTGCAAAACCTGATGCCGGTGAATTGGCCGCAGTCCCGCACTATTTCATTAATTCTCATTCTATACAGGATAATATCAATGCCGCCGCTTATGAACAATTGGCTTTAGCTTACCTGGGCGATATTTTTCAAACCGCTGAGACCGCTATTGTTTGCGGGGGCACGGGTTTATACATAAAAGCTCTTTGTGAAGGCATTGATGATATGCCGGATGTAGATCGCGCCATAGAAGCGGTGATCAGGCAAAAATTTGAAATTGAGGGCCTTTCCTGGTTACAGCAAACGCTTCAAGCCAAAGACCCTGTTTTCTTCGGTCAGGCCGAGCAGCAAAACCCCGTACGGCTTATCCGCGCACTATCTTTCTTCGAAACACATCAACGCTCCATTACTGATTTCAAAACGCAAACCGCTAAAAAAAGGCCTTTCCGGGTAATCAAAGTGGCCCTGGATATCCCGAGGGAGCAATTGTATGCGCGCATTAATCATCGGGTAGATGCGATGATGGCGTCTGGCTTATTACAGGAAATTGAAAACTTATATCCTTTCCGGCAACTGAAAAACCTGCAAACCGTAGGCTATAGCGAATTCTACGAAGCAGGCGAGTTCCCGCTAAGCAGGGCACAAGTAGAGGAGGCTGTAGACAGGGTGAAACAGCATACCCGGAATTATGCAAAGCGCCAGCTGACCTGGTTCCGTAAGGACAAGGCTTTTGCCTGGTTCGCCCCGGACGACTTCAGAGGAGTATCGGATTATATTCACGCCCAAATTTAAGGTGCCATGTTTTGGTTTTTACTGATCCTTTTTGCCCTCCAGCTCAGCTTTGCTTATGCCTACCGCTATCGCCCCGGCGCCGACCCTGCCTATAGACCTGCCAGTTGGCCCGCAGTGAGCGTCGTTATTTGTGGTAAAAATGAGGCAAACAATATCCGTAGCTTCCTTTCTTTGGTAGTAGCGCAACAATATTTGCATAACGACTGGGAGGTTTTATTCGTCAATGATGCTTCTTCCGACGACAGTGCAGCGGTCCTCGGGCAATTACAGCAACAATACCCCCGCTTGAATGTGCTAACGATACAAGCTGGAGACCAACGCCTGTTCCCCGGTAAAAAGCAGGCATTACTGGAAGGCTTAAAGCGGGCGCAACATGATGTTGTTTTGTTGACCGATGCCGATTGCTTCCCGGCTTCTGAATTTTGGCTGGAAGGCATGGCAAGCGCTTATCAGCAATTGAGCGAGAAAAATGGCCGGGAAGAAAATTTTGTATTGGGCTATGGGGCTTATCAC
>CAXYKQ010000073.1:0-5740 GCA_964277835.1 uncultured Edaphocola sp.
CTCCATTGCCTCCTTTTTCATCGGCTTGGGCAAAGATGTGGTGATAGAGAAGCCTATGGCTTTGAAGGGTGCAGATGCAGAAAACCTGCTGGCACAGTCAAAAGCAATGAATACGCGGATATTTGTAGTGATGCAAAACCGTTATTCACCGCCTTCTGTATGGTTGAAGGAATTAATCAGTAACAAAACCCTGGGTGATATCTACATGGTGGAGCTTTCGTGTTACTGGAACCGCGATGCGCGCTACTACACGCCCGGAAACTGGCACGGGACCAAAAATTTGGATGGAGGTACCCTGTTTACCCAGTTCTCCCATTTTATCGATATCATGTATTGGTTGTTTGGGGAAATTAAAAACGTAAGCAGCCGTTTCTTTGATTTTAACCATCAACAACTTACCGAATTTGAAGATAGCGGGCTGGTGCATTTTGAATTTGAGCGGGGTGGAGCCGGTAGTTTATCTTTTTCAACAGCAGTATGGAATAAGAACCTGGAAAGTTCCTTAACGATCATAGGGTCAAAGGGAAGCGTTAAAGTCGGCGGACAATATATGGACAAGGTAGAATATTGCGACATTGCCGGCTATACGCTTCCCGAGCTTGGCGCTACGAATCCCGGGAACGACTATGGTATCTACAAAGGGTCGGCAGCTAATCATCATTTCGTGATCCAGAATGTGATCGATGTGATTAAAAGAGGGGGAGTGATGACCACAACTGCGGAAGATGGCATAGCTGTAGTGAAAATGATCGAGGCCATGTATGGCGGAGCAATGAAGGTTTTATAGACCTTGTTATCGGCCTGTAAAACTGGATTGATATTTTATAAAGTATAATTAAAAAAGTATCTTTGCGCGAAATGCTCATTACAGATCAAAAAAATAATCTTATGAAAAAAACAATATATTCACTGTTGGTTTTTATAGCTTTCGGAGCAGCATCTTGTAGTGTGACCAAAGATAAAAAATCATTTACTTATTTTAATAACCTGCCGGAAGATACACTGTTTATTACCAGGGATCAAAATGATGATGTGGAGCAGCGTCTTAAGCCGGCTGATGTTGTTTCTATAAGAGTCGCAACCCTGGATAATGTTTCCAATACTTTATTCAATGAACCTACCTTACAAACAGATGGTTATAAGCTGGACATTAATGGCGATATCAACTTTCCTATTGTGGGAAAAGTCAACTTAAAAGGCAAAACAATAGAAGAAGCCAGCACCTTACTTACCCAGAGAATCAGTTCCCAGGTTAAAAACCCAATTGTCAACGTACGTTTACTGAACGCGCAGGTATTGATTATGGGCGAAATTAATACGCCGGGACTGGTTAATATTTCTGATCGTAAGACGACCCTGCTTGAGGCGATAGGCAGGGCAGGCGACATCCGTGCGACCGGCAAAAAGGATGATGTACTGGTCATCAGGACACAGAATGGCAATAAAGAATATGCCCGGGTTAACCTGAACGACCGCAATGCTATCTACTCTCCATATTATTTCCTGCGCCAGGATGATGTGGTGGTGATCAATCCTACGAAGTTAAAGGAGAAAGAGTCCCGTGGTGAGTTGCGGGGCTACCAGGCGACCCAAATCGGTATTGGCTTTTTTACTTCAGCAGTTGGGTTGCTAAACCTGTATTTTTTGATTAAAGATAATAAATAATATATAAGGATTTAAACTATGGATAATAATATTGCTCAATCCCCTGAGTTTAAAAACCCGGACTCCGATGTACGGCTTAATATTCTTGATTATGTTCGGCTGGTACTCAAAAAATGGTATTGGGTTGCCTTATGTATGTTGATTGCAGGCTCTGTTTGTTTTGTTTATTTACGCTATGCCACCAGGACCTATATGTCTTTAGGTACTATGACGGTAAAGAGTGGTGGTGATTATGAAAAGCGGATTAACGAAATTGCACAGATCGGCGGGGGTAAAAATGATGATATCTCTTCCGAGATTTTCCTGATAAAAAGCCGGAGCCTGATGAGGAAGGTGGTAGATGATCTGAAGCTGAACATCTCATTTGTAGCAGAGGGGAAAGTGAAAAAAGTAGAGGTGTACCGCTCCGAACTACCTTTTGAAATTGCCTTCGGCAGCTTCGACTCTTCCAGCTATGGCAAGCAATTCAATATAGAATATATTAATGCCGAAAAATTTTACTGGACAGAGGCGGGTAAGAAATATACCGCAATATTTGACCGTCCTTTCAAAACGCCGAGTGGAGAATTCCTGGTCAGTAACCGCTGGAAGCACAGTACCGGCGACTTTGATATCAATATTGAAAATTCCGATGTGGTTGCAGCAGGACTTGCGGCGCGGCTTATCGTCAACCCGGTTGGCAGTACTAATGTGCTGGAAGTAAAATTAGTGGACGTAATCCCTCAACGAGCTGAAGATGTAATCAACAAAGTAATGGAAATCTATGCGGAAGAGACCATTAACAATAAGAACATCACTAATAAAAAGACAATTACTTTTATTGATGAAAGGTTAAGACGCCTGGTTTCCGAACTGGGAGATGTCGAAGCGGAAGCGGCCATCCATAAAAGTAAAACAGCTTTTGTCGATGACAGGAGTGCCTCCCTCAATATGGGTTTGGCCTCCCAGTTTGACCAGGAACGAAGGGAATTGGATAACCGGCTTAAAGTGCTTGGTTCTTTACAAAGCAGTCTTAGCTCCAGCAATAAAGACATACTCGCTCCCAGTACCGCCGGTATTGATGAGCCCGGTTTAAATTCAATGTTGGGTGAATTGCGGGTATTACAATTACAACGCAATGAGCGCCTGCAAACGGTTGAAGAGGGCAGCGACCAGATCAAAAAGCTGGACGCGCAGATTAAAGATCTCAGGTCTTCCATCAACAGTAATATCAATTCACTCAGGAAGAACCTGGATATCCGGGCCGGCTACCTGAGTTCTACTTCCAGTTCACTGGAAAGTAAAGTTAAAGCAGCGCCCGTCGTGGAAAAAGAGTTGCTGGGTATTGTAAGGCAACATGACATCAAAACTTCTATTTACGGGTTCTTATTGCAAAAGAAAGAAGAAACACAAATACTGGAAGCCGCTACTGCCCCGGATTCCAAAATTATCGATTACGCAGTAACTGTAGGACAGGTTGCGCCCAACACCCGTAATGTCTACCTGGGGGGCTTACTGTTAGGATTACTGCTGCCCGTTGGCTTGATCGTGTTGAAAGAACTGTTAAATAATAAGGTCACCACTACAAGAGATGTTTTATCCGTGGTCGATGTGCCGATTATTGGTGAGATTAACCACCATGAGCACGAAGAAATGCTGATTGTGAAGGAAGGTTCAAGGGATCCCATTTCAGAACTCTACCGCCTGGTGAGGACCAACCTGAGATTCCTGCATAAAAATGAGGGGCATAAAGTGATCCTGGTCACTTCGAGTATGAGCGGTGAGGGTAAAACCTCTTTTTCCACCAACCTGGCGGCAAGTCTCGCCCTGACAGATAAAAAAGTGTTGATGCTTGAATTCGACATCCGGAGGCCGAAAATGTTGAGTGGTATCGGTATGAGAGCAGCAAAAGGGATCACTAACTACCTGATCGATGATACGATACAACTGGGAGAAATCATTCACCCGGTACCCGGTTCCCGGAATTTATACGTTATGGGCGCGGGCCCGATTCCGCCAAATCCTTCAGAGTTGATGCTCAGCGAGAAATTGAAGCACATGATGGCCCAGCTGAAGCAGGAATTTGATTACGTCTTATTGGACTCTTCTCCTATCGGGCAGGTTTCCGATGCGTTTAATCTCAACGAGTTCGTAGATACCACGATCTTTATTGTCCGGTACAATTATACTTTTAAAGAACAGGTAAATATCATAAAAGACATTGTAGCCAATCATAAAATGAATGGCGTGGTTGTAGCGATGAATGATGCTGTGATCAGCACCTCACAGGGCTATGGCTACGGTTATGGTTATGGCTACGGTTACGGAGAATCGGGCTCTATCAATACCGCAAGGTTTGGTAATAAAAGTCTTTGGTCCCGGCTAAGAAAACGAGAATAAACATTTTTAAAGTTGTCTACGGGTACGAAAGATCTATAAAATATAACTTTCTTCAATGCCCCCGCTGACGCTTTGGACCTGCGTCATTTTATGTATCAATTGTGCAATTTAGAGATTATGAAATTGAAAGTGGACAGTTTCCTTAAAATCGGAATTGTTGGTTTAGGATATGTCGGTTTACCATTAGCATTAGCATTTTCGGAGTACTTCGAGGTTTCCGCTTTTGATAAAGATGCGCAAAGAGTAGATGAGCTGAATAGCGGTATCGACACGACCTTACAGGCAGGCCCCTTGTTGAAAGCGCTTTCTGAAAAAGAGCGTCCCTCCTTACGTTTTTTTAAAACAGTGGCGGGCCTGGAGCTTTGCAATGTGTATATCGTAGCCGTCCCCACACCGATTGATGCGTTCAAAGAGCCTAATTTAAACCCGCTTAAAGAAGCAACCAGGTCTATAGGGAGCGTGTTGCAAACCGGCGCCGTGGTCATCTATGAATCTACGGTATATCCCGGATGTACCGAGGAGGTATGTGTTCCTATATTGGAAGAGGTTTCCGGGTTAAAGTTCAATGAAGATTTTTTCGTAGGCTATTCCCCGGAGCGCATCAATCCCGGGGATAAAGTAAATACCTTGTCGCAGATCGTAAAGGTGACTTCCGGTTCGGATGGGGCTACGGCCCGGTTCGTAGATCAGCTTTATCAAAAAATAATTACAGCAGGGACGCACCTGGCTCCTTCTATTAAAGTGGCAGAAGCGGCTAAAGCAATTGAGAATGCACAAAGAGATGTCAATATCTCCTTTGTCAATGAATTGGCGCTGATCTTTGACCGGCTGGGTATTGATACCCAGGAAGTGCTGGATGCGGCGGCTACCAAGTGGAACTTCCTGAAATATAAGCCAGGTTTGGTTGGCGGTCATTGTATCGGGGTAGACCCTTATTACCTGGCGCATAAGGCAAAGGCAGTGGGCTATCATCCGGATGTGATCCTTTCCGGTCGAAGGGTGAATGACCAGATGGGTACTTTTGTGGCCCAAAAGATCATCAAATTAATGATCCAAAAGAATCTACAGGTAAATGGAGCGCGGGTATTGATATTAGGGATCACGTTTAAAGAAGACTGCCCGGATATCCGGAATACAAAAGTGGTCGACATCTACCAGGAACTGAGTAGTTACCAGGTCCGGGTAGCTATTTACGATCCGCTGGCGGTGGCCGCCCAGGTGCAACAGGAATACGGTATTGAACTTATTGATTCGTTACAGGATAAGGAACCCTACAGTGCCATTGTATTGGCGGTAGCCCACCAGGAATTTATGTCCATGGACTTGAAACAACACCTCATCGCAAATGGGGTCGTTTTTGATACCAAAGGCATATTCGATAAAGCAAGTGTTGACGGCCGCCTTTAAGGCCTTTTTTATTTTTATATTTAAATTTTTATGCAAAATCAAAACAACTTTGATTTTTTAAGACTGCTTTTTGCAACACTGGTAATTTTTTCTCATTCCTTTCCGCTAACCGCGCAGGAAGAGGTTGTAGCTGTAGCAACAAACGGCCAGATTGGCTTGGGTCACTTATCTGTAACGATATTTTTTATCATGAGTGGCTACCTGATTTTTATCAGCCTTAAAAACAGCAGGTCTATACTTGATTACTTTTGGAAGCGCTGCCTCAGGTTGTTCCCGGCGCTGTTTGTGA
>CAXYKQ010000074.1:0-8010 GCA_964277835.1 uncultured Edaphocola sp.
CTTGATATAACTGAGCATCCTGCTTATATTGTTGATGACGCAACTATAGATTCTCTTAAATAAATCACAAAACTAGTCAATCAATTAAGGATAATTGCAGTTAATGTATTAAACGTAGTCCCGAGTGTATTAAATGAAGTTATTAGTGTATGAAAACAAAATGTTAATTCTGTCCATTATGATATTGAATAAATTGATCTATATTTGTAGTTACATAGTATAATCAATTTATATTTAATGGTTAATTACATCATTGCAGATGATGATGAAATGCAGATTGATTTTCTGCAAATGCAACTCGAAAATATTGACGGGCTGCATTGCCTCGCAGTTTGCAATAATGCATTCGACGCAAGAAAGCAAATACTTGAGCAGCATCCTGATTTATTAATCCTGGATATTGAAATGCCGGAACTCACCGGTATACAGTTAGTCAAAAGTATTAAAGAGGTGCCTGCTGTTATTTTTGTCACTTCTCATCCCGGCTATGCCGTAGATGCTTTTGAGGTGGAAGCCATTGATTATATTATCAAACCGGTAGCTCCTGAAAGGCTTATGAGAGCAATTGATAAAGTTAAAAAACTAAAAGCTGCCACACTGGATAACCCGGAGCCTGACCTGAATTTTGACGCGGATGCTTTTTTTACCCGGGATAAAAACACTTACGTTAAAACAGCCTATAAAGAAGTACTGTATATTGAGTCTTCCGGTAACTTTTCTTTTATAAACACTATTGATGGTGGCAAGCAAATTGTCCTGGCCAACCTGGCAAAAATGGAAGAACAGATGCCCGCTCATCAATTTATCCGTATCAGCAGATCGTTTATTATTAATAAGCAACACGTAAGGTCAATCAATACGGAACAAATCCAGGTACAGGACATCTATCTTAATATCGGCAAGCAATACGCGGAAAAAGTACTGGCGACAATCATCGGCAAAAAAGTCATTAAAAGAAAATAGCGGGCATTTCCCAAATGATGAACCTTATGCGCAAAAGAATATGCTTCCTCCTGTTATGCTTCCTGTTGATCGCAAAAGGCTACCTGTCGGCTCAGGGCAGGAAATCGTTTGACAGCTTAGTCGCCCTGATACAGACGCTTCCCGAAGACAGCAGCAAATTAGGCATTTACGATGAGTTGTTCGGGTATGTGAATACCACGCCATTATTGGTTAAACCCTACATCAACGATGCCATAAAGCTGGCTCAAAGGTTTAAATCCAGAGTAGCGGAAATGACTTTTTTCACCGGTGCGGGTAAGCTGCATTACGAATTAGGAGACTACGACAATGCTTTAAGGTATTATTTCGAAGGGGCTAAAATAGCGGAGTCTGCAAAGGATTATGCATATATGTGCGAGGTATATACCCTGATCAGCGATGTCTACATCATCAACAAAAATTTTCACAAATCGGATGAATATTTGGCCAAAGAATGGGCAATCATCCAAGGGTATTTCACGGAGGACGACTGGATGCTGGCCAGCTATTACAGCAAAAAAAGCCGCCTCTTCCATATTAAAAATGACCTCGACTCTGCGTTACATTATGCCTGGAAGGTGGCCAATATTACCCGGAAAACAGCGGCCCGTTCCACAGATGACGCAAAACTACATGTCAATGATCTGCGACTGGTAGGGATCACTTACACAGCCATGGCCCGATATAAAGAGGCGGAACAGATCTTTTCGCAGTGTAAAGCCATACTTGATACGGTCAAGGTACAGAGCGGTAACGCAAAGACTTTATGCCGCCTGTATGGAAACATCGGCGACCTGAAGCAGCAAAAAGGGGATTATGCAGGAGCGCTGTCGGCATTTAACGAAAGCCTGAATTACGCAAAGGTGATCGCCCACCCGGATGCACAGATGAATGCCTACCTGAAATTGTCTGAAGTTTATAATAAGCAGCAAAATTATAAAGAAGAAGCCCTGTTCCTGAAAAAATATTACGAGCTTAAAGACAGTTTATACACGACTGACAAACAGGTTAAAATGACGGAACTGGAAGCAGACTATCAATTAGAAAAAAAGAATGCCACCCTGGCTTTGCAACAAGCCGAAACTGCCAGACAAAAAAATCTCAGAAATATCTCCGTAGGCATCGCCGGCACCGTGCTCCTGTTACTGGGAGCGCTGACGATACTCTATCGCGGTATACGATCAAAAAACAAGCTCCTGGCTGCGCAAAACGAACAGATCCTGGAACAAAAAGAAGCTTTAGAAAAACTCAATACCGTAAAGGATAAAATGTTCAGCGTGATCAGCCATGACCTGCGGAACCCTATTCAGACCTTAAAAACTTTTTTCGCTCTTACCAAACAAAAGCAACTTAGCCCGGAAAAGCAGGCACGCTATCAAAATCAAATGGAGCAATCGGTAATACAAACCGGTACAATGATGGACAATTTGCTGGTATGGGCCCAGATGCAGCTCAACAACCAACCGCCGCAAATACTCCCTACAGATACAGCGGAGGCTATTAAAAATGCCATAGCCGAAGTCGCGGCACAGGCGCAACTCAAACAGATCCGCTTCGAGGAAGCTATTTTTACGGTACACGCACTCGCTAATAAAATTATCCTTGAAATTGCCATTCGTAACCTGCTGACCAATGCCATTAAATTCAGCAAAGCAAACAGCCTTATAAAGGTTGCTAATTATGTGGAACATGAAAAGGTTATTATACGAATACAAGATTTCGGGCTGGGAATGGATGCCGGGCTGGTCACACAACTAAACGGGAAAAGCATGGAAAGCCGGGTGGGTACCCAGGGAGAGAAAGGAAGCGGCATGGGATTGATGCTCGTTGTGCAACTTTTACATCAGATCAAGGCCCGCATCGAACTGCAAAGCATCCCGGGCGAAGGAAGTACCTTTGCTATAATTTTGCCCAAAGCATAAAGGTCAGACCGGACTTCCGGGACAATAACCACTGTTAAACAATGCGCATACTATAACTTATGAGAATCTGTGCCTTAATACCCGCCAGGATCGGCTCTACCCGGCTGGCCAACAAATTAATGATTGAGCTGGAAGGTAAACCCGTGATACAATGGACTTACGAAGCTGCGCTGCAAACCGCATTGTTCGACGAGGTGATCGTGGTGACCGATGCCGATGAGATAGCGGCCGTAATTAATAAATGCGGAGGAAAAGTCATTCGCAGTACACAACCTTATGACAGCGGAACCGACAGGATATCGGCGGCGGCCCAGGACCTGGATGCAGATGTATTCATTAATATACAAGGCGACGAACCCTTTGTGCAACAACAGCCGCTGGCCCGGCTGATCGACCTGTTCCGGGACCCGGAAGTACAAGTGGGAAGTATTCGCAAGCCCATCTCTGAGCCCTCATTGATAGCAAGTCCGCATATCGTGAAAGTTGTGTGCGACCGCTACGACAATGCCTTATTCTTTTCCCGCAGCCCGATTCCTTACGCCCGCAATACGGAGGCCCCTGTAACTTATTACCAGCATATAGGGGTTTATGGATTCCGTAAGACGGCCTTGCTGAACTTCCCGGCGCTCACACCAACCCCGCTGGAAAAGGTGGAACAACTGGAACAACTTCGCTTTTTAGAAAATGGCATTGCCTTAAAAATGACCACCGTACAGGAAATGGGAATAGGAATCGATGTTGCCGAGGATATAGAAAGAGCCATTGCCTACCTGAAACAGCGGCAGCCCGGAACGCGTGGATAGCCTTCTGGTAGTCATTTAACAAAGCTGGCTTTGCATTTTTTCTTATCTTGCAAATCGTTTGAATACGCTTGCATTCCAAGCATAAAAATTAACCATTAACAATTACCCATAATGTCTTTAACCAAGTTAAGCAACTATGCCGCCGGTCAATGGATCCCGGCAACCGATAACGGGGAAACGCTTTACAATGCCATCACCGGGGAAGCGCTGTTTACCGCAGATAGCAAAAATGTTGACCTGGCCGCTATGCTCGAGCATGGCCGTAAAGCGGGCAGCCCGGCTTTGCGCAAATTAACCTTCCACGAGCGGGGACGCTTGCTGAAAGCGCTGGCCATGTATCTTTTGGAAAGAAAAGAAAACTATTATAAAATATCGGCTTTCACCGGTGCTACACGTGCCGACAGCTGGGTGGATATCGAAGGCGGTATCGGCAACTTGTTTGCCAATGCCTCTTTACGTCGCCAATTCCCGGATGAAACATATTATGTGGACGGGGATGCGGCGCCGCTTTCTAAAAACGGCACCTTCATCGGCCATCACATCATGGTGCCCAAGCGCGGCGTAGCCATTCATATCAATGCCTTCAACTTCCCGGTATGGGGTATGTTAGAAAAAATTGCGGTCAACTTTATGGCAGGTGTTGCCGCAGTGGTAAAACCGGCCACCCTGACTTCCTTCCTGACGGAAGCAGTGGTGAGAGATATTATAGAGTCAAAAATACTCCCGGAAGGGGCTCTGCAGCTGATCTGCGGCTCGGCCCGCGGCATCCTGGACCATGTAAAAAATGGCGATACCGTTACCTTCACCGGCTCGGCCTCCACAGGAAAAATGCTCAAAGCCCACCCGAGATTAATTGAGGAAGCAGTGCCTTTCAACATGGAAGCCGACTCGCTGAACTGCTCGGTGCTGGGCCTGGATGTGACTACTGAAATGCCTGAATTTGATATTTTCATTAAAGAAGTAGCGCGGGAGATCACTACCAAAGCAGGACAGAAATGTACTGCCGTACGCCGTATTATCGTTCCGGAACACCTGGTGGAAGATGTACAGATCGCTTTAGGCAAGCGCCTGGCCAGCTCAACGATAGGCGATCCTTCAGTCGAAGGTGTGCGTATGGGCTCTTTAGCCGGTCAGTCTCAAAGAGAGGAAGTTCTAGAAAAAATTAATGAGCTGAGAGCCAGCCAGGAAATCGTTATCGGCGACCCGGACAATTTTGAAGTAACAGGCGCCGACAGGAGCAAGGGCGCTTTCTTACCCCCGGTTGTATTCTTCAACGACGATCCTTTCCGCAAAACTGCGGTACACGAGATCGAGGCCTTTGGCCCGGTAAGCACCATCATGCCTTACCGCTCTACAGAAGAGGCTGCAGAACTGGCCAAAATGGGTAAAGGCTCACTGGTAAGCTCTATCATCACTTATGACAACCAGATCGCCCGTGACTACACGCTGGAAGCAGCGACCATGCACGGTCGTATTCTTACCCTAAACCGCGACTGTGCCAAAGAGAGCACCGGGCATGGCTCTCCTATGCCATTGCTGGTACACGGCGGGCCAGGCCGGGCAGGCGGAGGTGAGGAAATGGGCGGCATCCGCGGCATCCTGCACTATATGCAACGTACAGCAATCCAGGGTTCGCCTACGGCGATCACGGCGATTACGAATGTGTACCAGCAAGGTGCCAAAGGAAATGTAGAGGGTATACATCCTTTTAAAAAGCATTACGAAGAATTAAACGTAGGCGATCAACTGGTCACAGATGCCCGCGAGATCACTGCGGAAGATATTGATAAATTTGCGGCTTTAAGCGGCGACAACTTCTATGCCCACAAACGTGAAACTAATTTTGAAGGTACTATGTTTGACCAACAGGTGGCGCATGGGTACCTGATCATGAGCATTGCTGCAGGCTTGTTTGTAGACAGCTATGAAATGAACCCGGTATTACTGAACTATGGTATCGATGATCTTCGTTTTACCAAACCGGTTTACCCGGGCGCGAAGATCCACATTCGGTTTACCTGCAAGCAAAAATTACCCAATGACACGACGCCATCGGAGGACAATCCAAAGTCTAAGATCAAACGCGGCGTAGTAAAATGGCTGGTGGAAATGCTGGATGATACCGAAGAACCTTTGGTGGGCGTAGCTACTATTTTGACGATGGTGAAGCTGAAAGATCAGTCCCGGTAAAGCAAAAAATAAAGTCACTATTATTTGGTACCTGAATGGCGTCTTTTTTAGAGACGCCATTATTAATTTAGCCTTCCAAAGAAAGTTTCCTGTATTGCCTTCTGGCTGTATGCCTGTTAAGATTCGTAACCTTCGGGTACCGTATTCATTACTATGCTTTAGGATTTGCTTTTGAAGGTTTTACTACGCAGGAAACAGATACCCTTATCTTAAAAACCTTTGAACAAGGTGCCAACTTTTCCAACCTGCTGTATACCTACACTATCTATTGTAATAATTATATGATTGTAAGTGGTATTGTTTATCGTAATCCACAGACGGATGCTGCACTTATCGGACCAGAGACCGGCTTTGGCGTGATCTGGCCGGCACCGGACTATCGACTCGAAATTCCGGCATTACAATCTGTAATCAAAATTAAAGAGGTTACACAAGGTCCGAACATACATTCGTTCCAAATGGAAGACCATTGTAGTCTTGGGGCGGGTCAGGCGAGGTGCGCACCTTTGATGCAACGTCCGAAAGCAACTATCAGATCGACCAGACAACCCAATTAGTCCATAATCCAAAAGACAATATTGCTTTAGTGAAGAAATAGTTTAGGGTTAAGGCTGTTCTATATAAAACTCCCCATTGTTAAGGCGCAAGGTATCGGTATATTTTGCAGTAGCACAGCTTTTGGTCCTGATCAGATGTAAATTAAATTGACCCCATATATATTTGTAATTATCCTCCTCCTGTATTATCTCCACCCAATTGTCTTTAGTATCGTCCACTTCAAAATCTTCACAAATCATTTCCCCCATTTGATGCGAAGTACCCATACTTATATACACAGGAGTTATGTCTGAAAAATTAATAAGATCGGACATTAATTGATTGAATTCCACGTATTTAATTATCTGCCTACCAGCTTTCTTTTTCATTAACAAAAATCCTAATTCTTCTAAGTAATATGATGGCGTATCATTCTGCATGGCATAGATACCGCCCCATGTGTTAATCCGACTTTCAGGATTACCACTAGCACTGGAATTCGCCACACGGTAAACAACTTTGTTACCCTGCCATTCAACATTATTTATTTGCATTTTTAAGAGTGGCTTTTCCGGCCTGGGCAATCTTGCTATAGTCTCTTTGGTTTTGCAGGAGGTGAATAGCAGCAGCGTTATAATCGCCAGGGATAAGGTTAGCGCAATATTTTTCGTAGGCAAGTAAATTCGACACAGCATTAAAACTCAAAATAAAATTCGCCATTGGTAATCCTAAGTGTATCAGGGAACCCACCTGCAGGACAGTTACGTACCTTATACATCGTTAAATTAAACTTTCCCCATATATATTTATAATTCTCGTCCTGTTGTACAATCTCTGCCCAATTATCTTTTGTGCTATCTACAACAAATTCCTCACAGATCATCTCTCCTTGTTGGTATAGTGTCCCAAAATCTGCACGAACGGGATTGCCTTCTGAAAAGCTTCTTATCTCTTCTACAATTTGTTCTATTATGGCATATTTAACTTGTTGTTTACCGATTTTTCTGTCCAGAAACAAAAGACTAAATCCTTGTTTTGCATATACAGGGGTATCATTATGTATAAAATATACCCCTCCCGAAATGCTCATTGTTTTCTTATCAGTTTGATCAGAAGATAAAATACCATTTTTGGGAACATTAGCCTCCCAGGGATTTCCATTCAGATCCATCTTAATAAATTCTTTCTCCGGCCTGGGTAAACGGGCAATGGTTTCTTTGGTTTTGCAGGAAATCAATAGCAGTACTGCTGCCAGGATCATTAAATATGCGGTAATAGTATTTTTTTTCATAGGCAGATAAATGATACAGCTTACTAAAACTCAAAATAAAATTCACCATTAGTAATACGAAGCGTATCCGGAAAACCACCAGCAGCACAGGTACGCACCTTATACACGGTAAAATTAAATTTCCCCCATATATATTTATAATTCTGCTCCTGTTGCACAATTTCCACCCAATTATCTTTTGTATAATCTACAACGAACTCTTCACAGATCATTTCACCCTGTTGATGCATTGTTGCAAAAGACGCCATAACAGGAGTAGTATCTGAAAAACTATTTAATTGATCTA
>CAXYKQ010000075.1:0-3763 GCA_964277835.1 uncultured Edaphocola sp.
CCGCCACGCTTACGGCTGTATACTGGCCAGCGGCGACAGGGCCAGGACCTTGCACTATGTTGACAACAACCAGGAATGCAAGGACGGAGAATTGATTTTGATGGACTTTGGTGCGGAATACGGTAACTATTGTGCCGATCTTTCCCGCACAATTCCTGTAAACGGGAAGTTCTCCAGGCGTCAGGCTGAAATCTACAATGCCTGTTTGAACGTACACCTGTATTGTGCTTCCATCTTGAAACCAAAGATCAATTATGCCGATTATATCAATAAGGTGAATCTCGAAATGGAAAAACAATTGATGAAGATCGGACTGATCTCTAAATCGGACATCAAAAACCAGGATCCTGAAAACCCTGCCTATCGTAAATATTTCTATCACGGTATCGGCCATCACCTCGGATTGGATGTACATGACCTGGGCACGCGCAACGAGCCGGTGAGAGAAGGAATGCTGTTTACGATCGAACCGGGTATTTATATTGAAGAAGAGCAGGTTGGGGTTCGTATTGAGAATAATTACTGGCTGACGAAAAACGGCAATATCGATTTATTTAAAGGCATCCCGATCACTGTTCAGGAAATCGAACGTTATATGAAGCGCAAATAAACAAAAGCGAACTATGAATATGCAGCAAAGAATACCAACCGGAGCACAAGTGCCGGGAAAGAAACGTAAGGGTATGGACAATGCCCTTTTGGGATTATTGGCGGGCCTGGTGTTTGGTCTCATCGGGCTTACGGTGGTTTATTTTATCATTTACCAAAGCCGCGGGTTTGATTTTTACCTGAAAATGTTTACCCGGATGGAGCCTACCTCTGCTTACGCAGCTAAGAACATCAGCCTGGCTATGATTTGTAACCTGGCACCTTTTTACTTTTTCCTGAACCGAAAATTGTACCAAAGTACCAAAGGAGTGATTATTGCCACCGGAATTATGGGATTGCTCTTTATTTTGTATAAATTTGTGTGGTGATAAAAAATATTTTTCCGGATTAAAAAAATATTGGACTATTCGAAAAGAAAATAGTACCTTTGCAATCCCTTAAGGGAACGGATAGTTCAATGGTGTAATGGTAGCACAACAGTTTTTGGTTCTGTTTGTCTTGGTTCGAATCCAGGTTGAACTACTTAAAAGGTCGCAATTTGTGACCTTTTTTTATTTGATCATTGCTCCGGAAAATTATTTAAAAAATTAGTTGCCGGTTTTGAAATAAAATAAATGATGATTATCTTTGCCATCCCTTAGGGGAAAGGATAGTTCAATGGTGTAATGGTAGCACAACAGTTTTTGGTTCTGTTTGTCTTGGTTCGAATCCAGGTTGAACTACGAAAGAGGTCACGAATAGTGATCTCTTTTTGTTTTTATTGAATTCAAAAATCAGGATTTACTTCCATCGCACAGGTATCAATACCCTCATTTCCTGGAGCTTGCCGTAAAATAATAAAGACTTCAATATTAAGGCTGAAGGAAATGCAGAAATAACCGCAGCCGTAAATTTCCAGATGGACCATTTAGCGCTTCCGGAACCGAAATTTCATTGCGCTGACGGCTATACGGTATTCTTTAACTTGTTCATCCAAGAATTTGCTTCAATCGAACATCTTCTGAAAACTGCTGCTGAATTGCCTGATGTAAATCTTCGGTATAGAACGATTTGTCCGCTGCCTGTCTTATAATGCGCGCGCTTTGGTGCGCATCAAAGCTATATATGGTGTACAATTATTTGATCTGCAGTTTGTTCTGATCTGTAGGTTTATTTTTAAATCTTTAAAGTTTGTTGTACAATTTTATATGATTTGCTTTAATAAATATATATAAATAATTGAATAGCTCCACCAATTGTTGTACTATCGCTCCTGATCATCTATAATTATCTTTAATTCAAATGCTTATGCACAGAACATTTACCCGGAACCTGCTTATTGCAGCAGGTATGTTCCTGTCTGCGCCCGCTATGGCACAGACCTATTGCACGCCGAACAATACGCCCGGCGTGCCTTATATCTTTGATGTTGATTTCGGCTTCCCCGCCGGGAATGGTGTCATCAATCCAGGGCATGTATATGAAGGGATAACGAACCAGGCATATACCAATTATACCGCTGCCGGCTCGATGGGCACTTTTCCCCGCTATTTCAAGTCGGTATTCCGGGTAAGCACCACCAACCCCGTGCCGGCCACTAATGCTTATCCTAATGCGCAGCTCAAAGTCTATATCGACTGGAATAATGATGGCGACTTTAATGATGCAGGGGAGGAGGAATTCAGCACACAGGTACAGGTACCGATGGGCGGTAACAACAGTATTTTATGCGAGGTGAGCCCTTCTTCCCTGCAAGCTCCCGGTAATTACCGCATACGCATCGCTTTCTCTCAGTCGGGAGCACCGACGGCCTGCGGTGGATTTGTGGGGGAAACCGAAGACTTCACCATCACCATCGGTAACAACACTGCCCCTGTGCTGGACAACAGTGTGGCCCCTTTTCTTAACGAGCTGCTCGTCAGCCAGACAAATAATGATGGTTTCAGCATCCCTCAATTGCTGAATGGCGGCACGCTGGTTACGGAGGCAAACGATAAAACTTCTACTGTGCTGGCACCCCGTGCCATTGCCGTCACCGGTATGAGCGGTAATGGCACCTGGCAATACAAGGTCGGTAACGGCAGTTGGGCGAATATAGGAACCGTCTCTGAAAGCAATGCTTTATTCCTGTCCGATTTCGGGCTTAAAGAAACCCTTCCCGGAACCCCCAATCGTATTCGTTTTGTTCCTGCGGCGGCGGGTACGGCCACCCTTACTTACCGGGCGTGGGATATCACTGCCGGGTTGAATGGCGGCTATGGAGTAGCGAACCTGGGTGGCGGAACTTCCGCTTTGTCCGCCACTACCACTACGGCGCAACTTACCGTTTCCGCTTCGGCGGGTAATAACCCTGGCAACCTTTACCTCATCTTCAACGATTTGCCGGCGCGCAGTAGCGTTTTTAATAAAAACTCCGGCCTTGTCTATCACCCGGAACTGCTCTCGAATACCAGCGCACAGCAGCAGGGTTATGAAATACAGGTCGATGGCAGCGCCGGCAAACTTTATTGGTTGAATGGTGCAGACATCTACTCCTCTGCTTTGAACGGAACAGGGACGGCAATTTTCAAGACGACTAACGGTGGCCTTGCAGGATTGGCAGTGGGCGGAGGTTACGTGTTTCACGGAGATTATGTTAATGCTGCGGAACTGTACCGGGTTGACGTCGCGACCGGCATCACAGAATCCCTACTGGACGGTCCCGGCCAGCTCAGCGCGGCCGATTTTACTTTCTTCGAACGTATGTATTATGATAACAACAAGCTTTATGTGTGGGCTTATGATAGCTTATCCACAATTCAGTTGATCAAAATGGACATTAACGGTCAAAATCCCGCTGTTATTGCTATACCGACCTCTTTCCCTATTAACCTTAAGGTGGTGAATGATACCGCTTACTGGATAGAAACCGCAAACAGCACTACTTACGACATCGTAAGGCAGGCGGCCTCCGGTGCCGGCAATCCGTCGGTTATGGCCACGATTACGGCTTTCACTCCCAACGCTTTTGTAGCAGATCCTGCGAACGACCAGCTGTTTGTTGCCGGTAAACGTTATGGCAGCACTACCGGTGAGATTGACCGTGTAGTGATCAGCAGCGGGGCGATTACTAAAGTTGCCAGCGTAGACGGGGAGCCGTATGCGATGGCGGCTGATGTTTCCTCCGTCCTTCCAC
>CAXYKQ010000076.1:0-5279 GCA_964277835.1 uncultured Edaphocola sp.
GGCCCATCCATTCTAACCATCTTTCAAAAATAGAATTTTTATAATTAAATCCATAAACCTGCTGTTCATCCAAAAAGGTCATTGCAACGTTACCCTTATCATCAAAAACATCATAGCCATTCTCCAAATTATACACAAAGGAGATAAATGCGTCTGAAGCCCTACTCCCTTTACCATCATTACCTTTAGCAGCCCTTTCCTGTAAAACATCGCTTAACCTGCTGTGAAAGGTACCCGCACCTGTTGCTCCTCCTGAAAGATACATCATCCAGGCTTCTGCTTGCAAATTTTTAGGAAGACTGGAAATATAACGGGACATATTAGACGAACCCCACAGGCTACCTCCGGGCATATGCATCATTAACGTTGGCATTGATGCCCTTAGTGATGCTCCTGGATCTTGTACTACAAGAGGTGTAGCAGGCACAAAGTATTGCAATCCCAAGGGGTCAACCCTATACTTACTGGGTTATGCCCCAAAGTCTGGCAAGAAATGTAGAATAACAAAGCAGGCGATCCAAAGATTACCTGCTTTACGTGTTTTTAAAAAATAAATATTATTGATTTTATGTTGTTTAAGCTCCCTATTTTAGAACAACAACAATGAGATCAAAGTAACCAACTCACATTTGACCACCTTTTACAAGGTAAATTAAAATTGATAATATATAAAGTAAAAAACTTCCAAAATACATCCAAAAATAAAAAGTTGCACGTGGCGTTCTTTTTTTAAAGATCAAAAAGAATACACAAAGTATTAATAAGACTACTGGAGCATACAATAGGGAGTAAGTATATAAATTTATACCCCAATCACTTTTGATTGGCAATCTAGAAATATTATCCAACAACATTATAAAAAATAGATACAAAGTAAAACACACACAATAAAGACCAAATATGTTTAGAATAGCAATTATTATTTTCATTTTTGACAATTGAAGTTTAACGATTAAGAAATACACGCATCATATTTGTTATATAGCTTGAAGTTGCCTCATCAATTGAGTGATGGTCAGTCCACCCTAAATTATAATTATGCACATTACTCCCTGTATTACGATATCCTCTTGACATTATTATAGAAGGAGTTGTTTGATAGTAATTGTCATTATACAATACATTGCCAGTTATATTTCTATTTACACTGGCACTCCAAGGTCCATTAGCAGCATCAACAGTAGCCATATAGTCTACAGTAATTCCCGCAGCATTTAACCTGTATGCCAAGTGTGTCGCCAATACCCCTCCATAACTATATCCATACAAGATAACAGTACCTTCTGGATTTTCAGTTTTGAAGTTCTTTATTTGGACAAAGGCACCTTCAGTAGCATTATCTGCTGACTCAATAATCTTATAAGGACTCCTAGTAATAGTATAATTTTGCAGTCCACTTCCTTCTGCAATTTCTTTTAGGACAGGATTATGTTCAGAAGTTCCTATATCCATACCATCGAAAAAGACTCCCCAACTATTACCTTTTCCTCCATCATAAAGTTGATACCCTGGTTTCATTTGTGCTTTAAACATACCTGCTAAATGGCCTGTAATTCGTTCTCTATTAATTCGGTTTCTTTCCTTTTCTGCATTTACTTCTCTATTATACTTAGCTTGAATCTTTCGACCTTCAATATTCTCAAACATTACTGCCATTTGAATCATAACAGCTTCATATTTATTCAAAGCTCCTCTATTCATTAAAGTCCACGGATCATTACCAAACCCATACATCTTATCCAGCAATAAAGTCGGTGGAGTCATATAAGCAATATCTTTGGCGGTAGGCTCCCCTACGCCCCATGACCGGGGCGAAAGAATTTGCAAGCCCAGCGGGTCCACCATACTCACCGGGTTACAACCCATAGCATGGTAAGGACTCAACACCTGCTGACCGCCTGCATCGGCCAATGGATCTACACTCAGGAATCGTCCCAACTGCGGATCATATTGCCGGTTATGGAAATCCATCCACTCCAGTCCCCGCTCTTCTATATACTCATTGCCCTGGTAGCTTTGGCGGCTCTTCGTAGCATTAGCGGCCAGGCTGCTCAAGCCTGCTATCGGTAAGCCGTAAGCATAATAGTGCTGCTCCTCCAGCAAAAGACCGTTGGTCACCGCCACGGTCATGTTGTCAAACCAGGCCTCCTGCCCCGACTGGTTACTCAAATACGCCACAATATAGCCATTTTGCCGCACTTCCAGCGGTGCATAAGCTTCCGAACCGATCTTGCTCCAGCTGTTCTCCCCGTCTGCCTGCCACAAACGGCTGTGCTCCGGTACCAGGTTCAGCTCCTCATCAAAGAACAAAAAGTTTAGAAATGCCTTCGGACGCGTACTGTCGGTTTCCGCCTCCAGCAGGTCTTCATAAGCCGTTACGGCCTCCGGGTTGCTCAAAATGCGTTCGGTAAGCGCCTGGGCACTGCTGCCCTCTGTGCTGCTTAGCGCGCCGCTACCGCCTGCCAGGCTACCGATCACCTGCTCGAAGATCGTGCCCGCTGCCGCTTCCCCATTATTGCTGTTAGACTGCAGCGTTTCGTAAAAGTTATCGGCATTCACCTCCAGCTTATCGCCCGCCATCACCTTTGCACAAGTTTTAAATCCTTCCCCCAATAGTGTATCAGTCCACTAGAAAATCTGAGAGGTACTTGTTAAACAATAATTGGGAACTACTTTGAAGCATTTTTTCTATCCCTAACAAGCAATTTGTACAGCTTGGTGTTTCATTACCTTTTTTCAAATCCACTAAACAGGTTCTTTATCTTCTGAACTGGGCCACTTTTCAGTAAACAGATTACCAGAATTCTTGTACTTATATTTATTTTGTTGCTTAGTCTTCTATTAACATCTAGCTATCTAAAAGACCGACATGATTTTTACATATTCCTATAAAGATAAAAGTTTGATGAAATATTTTTCACCAAACTTTTATCATCTTTTTAGATTTACTAACAGTTTTGCAAACCATTTTTCAACTTCTAGTAATCTCGAGTATTTAGTTACTGGCTTTTTTAAACTAATGCTAATACTTAACGTTTACTAACGTTTGAAATAATATAGTGTATAATAACGTATAATAAAAACATAGAACTGCATAGCAATAATAAACTTATGATATTTCTTATAAATTCTTTTAATGGTAATTTATCTGCTGGTATTTTATACCATTGATAATTATTTATGAAATTTTGATTCATGTTTATAACATTAAAGGAAAAACAATCTTCGCAAATTCTATTTAAACTATCATTTTCAATTTCAAGATATTGTATATCATCACCTATTGTTTTAACTTTAATAATTATTTGATCCACACTAACCCCATATTCAATAATTTTTTCTACTTCCTTCTCATTTTTTAAAAATTTTGTACCCTGTGAAATAATAGGCATTCCATAGGGATCAGATAAATAAAAGCCTCCTTCAAAACTGTATCTAAAAGTTGGATAGACATCTAAAGGCAAGACATTTTCATATCTTATAAGACTTTTCCCCATAAAGTAAAGATCCTTATCTAGTTTAAACCAGCCAAGACTAAGTAAAACTATTAACAAACTTGTATAAATCAACTTCTTCCTCATTTCTGACATTTATTATAGTTAATTGGGTTTGTAACCAGGGTTAACGAAAATATACTCTATACTACGAGGTATATAATGAAATGGTGTTCCTCCCATCTCTAAATTAGGTCCAGGTCCATCAGGAGAAGATATACCTGCTTTCTCAAAAATATAGTTAGCATCCCAAAAGCCATCATTTATAAATACGTTAAATGTAGCAACGCAGTCAGAAATACCACATTTAATAGTATAATCAAAATTTGTTCGACCAATATGAAAAGTTTCTACTGTCAAATCTACAGAAAGTTTACCTGTCATTGCAGATGTCTTTCCTGTAATAATGCGTTTAACATATTTTTGAAATTCAGGAGAGGTTTCAAATTCAAAAAGGCCTCTATGTCCAATAACAGCGGGCTCCCCATTTCCATTCGCATAGTGATCCCAGGCCTCGAGAGTAGTTTCCAAGACTACTGCACCTGCAGGTAATTCACTATGCGAAGAAGAAGTGATCAAACCATTTTGTTTCGCTTGTTTTACTACATAATCAGGATGTTTATTACCCTCTTCACCATTAGATTGTTCAATAACCTCTACACTTACTCCCCCCGGAACTCCTAAATGAACTCTCATATTTCCGCTATAGGCATCTGACAAAGCATATTTGATTAAGGCATTTAGTTCTACAATATCCGGTATCTGACCTTTACGAATCTGTGCCATCATACTTTCATCCAGCCTGTCCATAGATGCGGATCCATGTGCACCCATCATCATTGCTTTTGCAAAAGAAGAGAAAGTGGCCGCATAATACATAGCCTGGTTATACACCGTCATATCCAAACCGCCTAGAGCATCTGCCGGGGAATAAAGCATTCCTAAAGGGTCTGTCATAGTCACCGGGTTACAGCCCATCGCATGGTAAGGACTCAATACCTGTTGCCCGCCTGCATCGGCCAATGGATCCGGGCTTAAGAACCGGCCTAATTGCGGATCATACTGCCGGTTATGGAAATCCATCCATTCCAATCCCCGCTCTTCTATATACTCATTGCCTTGGTAGCGCTGCCTGTGCTTAGTAGCATTAGCCGCCAAACTGCCCAAGCCTGCTATCGGTAATCCATAAGCATAGTAATGCTGTTCATCCAGCAAAAGACCGTTCGTCACCGCCACCGTCATGTTGTCAAACCAGGCCTCCTGCCCCGACTGGTTACTCAAATACGCCACAATATAGCCATTTTGCCGCACTTCCAGCGGTGCATAAGCCTCCGAACCGATCTTGCTCCAGCTGTTCTCCCCGTCTGCCTGCCACAACCGGCTGTGCTCCGGTACCAGGTTCAGCTCCTCATCGAAGAACAAAAAGTTCAGAAATGCCTTTGGACGCGTACTGTCGGTTTCCGCCTCCAGCAGGTCTTCATAAGCCGTTACGGCCTCCGGGTTGCTTAAAATGCGTTCGGTAAGCGCCTGGGCACTGCTGCCCTCTGTGCTGCTCAGCGCGCCGCTACCGCCTGCCAGGCTACCGATCACCTGCTCGAAGATCGCGCCCGCTGCCGCTTCCCCATTATTGCTGTTAGACTGCAGCGTTTCGTAAAAGTTATCGGCATTCACCTCCAGCTGATCGCCCGCCATCACCTTCAGCATGATCGAGGTGCCCAGCCGCTGGTTGTCCTGCAAGACGGCCGCTTTCTGGTCGTTTGCTGACAGGCTGCCGGGCTTGCTCTC
>CAXYKQ010000077.1:0-13330 GCA_964277835.1 uncultured Edaphocola sp.
GCGGAGACATCTCAATTAATGGATAATAAGTGATTGGAGATCAGTGATGAGATAATATAATGGTTAATAAATGATTGACGATTAGTGATTACGAAGGTTAATGATCAAGGGAGATTCCTCGACTACATTACATTCGCTCGGAATGACGCAAACGCAAACACCAAAGCCGTCCTGTCGACAATAGCATAGTACAATGTTTAATGATCACAGGAGATTTCTGGGCTACATCGCATTCGCTCGGAATGACGCAAACGCAAACACCAAAGCCGTCCTGTCGACCGGAGCATAGCGGAGCGGAGACATCTCAATTGATGGATAATAAGTGATTGGAGATCAGTGATGAGATAATATAATGGTTAATAAATGATTGACGATTAGTGATTACGAAGGTTAATGCTTACGGGAGATTCCTTGGCTACATTACAGTCGCTCGGAATGACGCAAACGCAAAAACCAAAGCCGTCCTGTCGACCGGAGCACAGCGGAGCGGAGACATCTCAATTAATGGATAATGGTCGAAAAGTGATAGGTGATGGGTGAATACTGATAGATGATGGGTGATGTTTTAAAGCAACGAATGGCGGGCCTTGCGGCCCGCCATTCGTTTATTAGCTGGTTAATCTTTAATTTCTCAATTTCAGATCCATTTCCACGCGACGGTTTTTCGCTCTTCCCGCTGCGGTTTTATTATCGGCAACAGGCTCGTCCTGGCCGTGTCCTACAGCAGTCAAACGGCTGGCATCGATCCCTTTGCTCACGAAGTAGGTTTTCACCGCATCTGCCCTTTCCTGTGAAAGGACCATATTACGTTCCGCCGTACCGGTGATGTCGGTATGACCGTCGATCGTCATGTCATAATCCACATACTCATTCAGGATGGCTACGATTTCATCCAATAGTTTATGGGAGGTTTTCTTAATCACTGCTTTCCCCGTCTCGAACTGGATCGCGGTAGCTGCAAACGCCAGGCGTTTTTTAACTTCAGCTCTCACTTCCGGACAGCCCTGGTTCTCACGCGTTCCCGGAACTTTAGGACATTTATCCAGGTGATCAGGAATACCATCGTTGTCCGAATCCGGACAGCCTTCGTTGGCACGCGGACCGGCATGTTCCGGACATTTATCTTCCCAATCGGCAATACCATCGCCATCGGTATCGTTACAACCCTGGAACTCGGCTTTGCCCGGGATATCCGGACATTTATCATCCATATCGGCAATGCCATCGCCATCACGGTCCGGGCAACCTTTGGTCGCCACCGTTCCCGGGATATCAGGACACAGGTCTTCATTATCAGCGACACCATCTCCGTCACGATCCGGGCAACCCTGAGCACTGAGCACACCCGGCACATCCGGACATTTATCCAGGCTATCTACGATACCGTCTTTATCTTTATCCAGCGGCGGGCAACCTTTATCTTCCCAGGTCCCGGCCACCCCGTTACACTGGTCAAACTTATTAGAAACCTTATCGCCGTCTGTATCTTTCATTTTGCGCTTCATGATAGGCACCATCGCGCCAAAGTAGACATTAACGCCTTTGGCCTGGTTATTGGCGACAAAAGCCAGGGCATCATCGGTTCCGAAATACAAACCGGCTACCCGTAGACCAAGACCTGCCTTCATACTTTGGGTAAAGAAGTTGTAGGTAATCGGTAAGCCGACGGTAAGGATTTTATTTTCATACCTTGGCGTTACTGTCAATTGCGACGCCGTAAATGGCGCAAAACTCTCCGTACCCGGGATAAATCCCTGGATGTAGGTAGCATTCGCGTAAAATTTATCATTAATATTATAATCAGCCCCTAAAACTATGGAGGTAGGCAGCATAATACGTTGCTTCCCGGTTCCCTCTTCGTAAGTGTTACTGATTCCCTGGCGGTTCAGGTAATCTCTTAATTTAGGGATGTCGCTCTGGTATTCCCTGATCGTATCGTTAGATAAGGTGCCGGAACCGTTTACATTGAGATTCGTAGTATTTCTATACGTAATCCTGCCAAAGTCGGTCAATGCTGCAGAAAAGCGCCACCTGTAACGGTTGACTTCCGGGTTTATATTATCCGTCCGGCCATTCATTTCATAACTGATATCCGACTTATTCTTTTTGATCTCGTAGGTCACACCCAGGTCTGCACCGATACCGGCTGCAGAACCATCGAACATGGCCCTGGCCCGGCTGGACAAGTAATCTACTATGCTGTTCTCGTTGTCGAGTGTTGATTTTTCCGCGCTGGTGGAGCCATTCATGCGGATTGAAGTAGCTTCGATAGTTCCCCTGCTATTACCGGAAGGGTCAGGCCGATATTCTCCGTCCAGCTGTATGATATTGGTACCGGCGTAGCTGAAGCCACCCAGGTATTTAGCCGTAACACCAAAGGATAAGGCGTTTTTATCATCCTCCCATAAAGTGGTGGCATAAGTCAGTGCCAGTTCACTCCATCCGTTTACGTTCAACCGCATATTATTGACATTAATATTGGTTACCGAATTGGAGGAGTTAAAAAGCGTACTGAAGAATTTCGAATCATACCCGCGAATACCGGCAGTAGTGCGGATGCGGTTGGTCAACGCAAAACTATGTTTGTTGTTGAAATTAGCATAAATATTGAACAGGCTCACGTCCAGGCCGCCGGCAAGGTCAAATTTATCCCGGTTGCCTCGGGTAAGTATCTGGTCCATATCGGCAACGCTCAAGCCCTTGCCGGAGGTAAGGTTATCGAAAATACCCTTGGAATTGATCGTACCATAACTTTGATCCAGACCTGCATTGAAGGAAACAATGTCTATTGACCATTTCACCTTGGAATCGGCGATCAGTGCCGGGTTTAAATAAATAGACTTTGTGGGCAGGTAATTGCCGGTAGCAACCCCGAAAAATCGCTGGGCGTTCGCCGTAGCGGACAATGCCAGGAGTGCGGTAGAAAAAATTGTAAATTTTCTTATCATAAAAGAATGATTTTTAGTCCAAGACGAAGATACTATAAACGCCGGCAATATGTGAATATTTATCATAAAAAGAATTTATGTTTTCTTTACCTGGTTTAGGCTTAGGCAATTGTCGGAAAGTTCAGAATAAAAGCTTGGTCAAACAGTCATCCCGGTGCCGAAAAAATCGGGCCAAACCTAGGTTGGTTGCTAATTTTAATTAAATTTGCTACAAACATCAATACTAATATTATATGAGCGTGAAAGCAAAGATCCTTTTGGTTGAAGATGATGCTTCTCTCGGATTCGTGGTGAAAGACAGCCTGGAAGACAGCGGATATGAAGTATTACTTTGCAATGACGGCGAAAGCGGCTGGCAACAGTTTATGCGCAACAATGTGGATATTTGCTTGTTAGACGTCATGCTTCCGCGTAAGGACGGCATGACCCTTGCAACCCAGATCCGTAAAAAAAATGAAAAAGTGCCGATTATTTTCCTGACCGCGAGGAATATGGATGAAGATAAGATCGCCGGTTTTAAAGCCGGCGGTGACGATTATATTGTCAAGCCCTTCAACATGGAAGAATTACTTTTGCGCCTGGAGGTATTCCTGAAACGTACCAGGGAGGACAAAGTGCTGAACGAGCAGATCGTTTTCGGTACCGACAGTTTTTTCGATTATGACAATTTGTTATTAATGAACCAGAACAACCCCCTTCAACTCACCCAAAAAGAAGCGGACCTGTTCCGGTACCTTATTCAAAATAGAAATACAGTCCTTAAGCGGGAAGATATCCTGATCAATGTATGGGGAAAGGATGATTATTTCCTGGGCAGAAGTATGGATGTTTTCATGACCAAAGTAAGAAAATACATCAAAGACATCAATGGTTTGGAGTTACAAACTATTCATGGGGTAGGATTTAAGCTGATTTTAGAACAATAAGTTTGGCACAAATTCAAAAGTACTATCTTTGTCCCCCTTAAAATTAGAAATTTATGAGTAGTTGGTTTAAAAGAATATCAAAAAGTATTTCTACCGAAACCAAAGAGAAGAAAGAAGTGCCTGATGGCCTTTGGCATAAATGTAGCGCTTGTAAAGAGACCTACACTACGGATACCTTAATTGCCAACCTGTACGTTTGTCCTAAATGTAATTTTCACAACAGGATCAACTATAAGGAGTACTTCGACATCATTTTTGATGATGGGAAATATGAAGAGCTCTTTGCCAACATCGTACCTAAAGACCACCTGGAGTTCGTAGATGTAAAGCCTTATAAAAGCAGGCTGGAATCTGCGCAAAAGCAGACCGGGCTTAAGGATGCAATGACAGTAGGTTATGGCAAGCTCAACGGCCGGCAATTGGTTATTGCCTGTATGAATTTCAACTTCATCGGCGGCTCGATGGGATCTGTGGTAGGGGAAAAGATCGCCCGTGCAATCGATTATGCCATCAAGCATAAATCTGCCTTTATGATCATCAGCAAATCCGGTGGTGCGCGCATGATGGAAAGCGCCTTTTCACTGATGCAAATGGCAAAAACTTCTGCCAAGCTGAACCAGCTGGCAGATGCTCAGCTGCCCTATATTTCTTTCCTGACCGACCCGACCACAGGTGGGGTAACCGCTTCTTTCGCAATGCTGGGCGATATCAATATTGCCGAGCCTAATGCACTGATCGGTTTTGCCGGGCCGAGGATCATCAAAGAAACGATCCGTAAGGACCTGCCGCCAGGTTTCCAACGCTCAGAATTCCTTTTGGACCATGGTTTCCTTGATTTTATCGTAGATCGTAAAGAATTGAAAAGCAAGCTGAATGACGTGATTCAATGGTTTGGAACAAAATAATTCCACTAGTGATAATAAAAATGCCCACGCTAACTCAATAACGTGGGCATTTTTCTGTTGAACAGTTTGAAGGAAACGCAAGCGATGCTTAGGCGTTCCATTTTTTATCGGCGAAACGCTCGCTGATCACTAATTCTTTGCTGCCGGCAGTATACTTGTAAAATCCTTCTCCGGATTTAACGCCATAGTAGCCTGCCTGAACCATATTGGCCAATAAAGTAGCAGGGGCATACTTTTGATTGCCGAAACCCATGTGTAATACGTTCATAATCGACAGACAAGTATCCAAACCGATAAAGTCCGCCAGTTGTAATGGCCCCATTGGGTGTGCCATACCCAGCTTCATGATCGTATCAATCTCTTCCACACCGGCAACGCCTTCCTGTAAGCTGGTGATCGCTTCATTAATCATCGGCATCAAAATACGATTAGCGATAAAGCCGGGATAGTCATTCACTACACAAGGTACTTTACCGATAAAGGCGGTTAACTCGTGGATTACTTTGGTTACTTCTTTCTTGGTCGCATAGCCATTGATGATCTCTACCAGTTTCATTACCGGTACCGGGTTCATAAAGTGCATGCCGATTACCTGGCCTGGTCTTGAAGTATGAGACCCAATACGGGTAATGGAGATGGAAGAGGTATTGGTCGCCAAAATAGCATGCGCCGGAGCAAGGCGATCGATATCTTTAAAAATACGTAATTTGAGATCAATGCTTTCGGTCGCCGCCTCAACGATAAGGTCGGCATCCCGTATTCCTTCACCCAGGTCAGTAAATGTAGTGATATTTGCTAATGCTTTTTCTTTTTGTTCTTCAGTTAAAGCACCTTTCGCCAGCTGGCGGTCCATATTTTTGGTGATATTACCAATCGCTTTATCCAGGGCTGCCTGAGCGATATCTATCATATGTACTTTAAACCCGTTTTGGGCAAACACATGCACAATACCATTTCCCATTGTACCCGCTCCGATTACAGATACTGTTTTAATTTCATTAATACTATTGATCGCTTTTGCTGCTTCCATAGTATCGTTTGTTAATACATCTGACATTTGAAAATTTTTAAAAAAACACACAAATATAACGTAAATCCGGATAAAATTTACATAAATAAGGGTAAATTAAACTTGCTTAAGCGGTAATTTTGTATAGCTTGGCCCTTCTGACTTTTTATGTTTATCTTCGCGCCTTGCCTACGCAATTAATTTGTAGATAAAGACAATATGCCGCAATCGCATTTAAAAGTAGAACAGCTTACCCAAAACAAATTCCTGAGAGCTTGCGCCAGGATAATTTCCATAATTTGCCACCCGGTATTCATGCCGGTAGTTATGGCCTATGTCCTGTTTCTGATCAACAGGACCAGTTTCGGAGGCGTATCACCAACAAAGATGTATGAATGGCTGGGCATACTGGCATTAAACACGATCTTTTTTCCCCTGGTGACCGTATTCCTGCTGAAAAGGCTGAATTTTATAGACAGTATCTACCTGAATAGTTCAAAAGACCGTATCATACCCCTTATTGCCACGATGATCTTTTACTTCTGGGCTTACCTGGTATTCAAAAATTTCAAACCTCCTACCGTGAGTCCGCAAATACTGAAAATTTTCCTGCTGGGCAATTTCTGGGGCATCATTTGCGTGTTCATGGTCAATATTTTCAAAAAGGTAAGTATGCACACCGCAGGTGCCGGCAGTATGGTCGGCATATTAATCGTGGTCATGATCACCAGCAGGGTGGATATTTTTGGCGCGCTGATGATTTCGATGCTGATTGCCGGGTTCATAGGCACTTCGAGGCTGGTATTAAGAGCTCATACCCGCGGCGAGATTGGCCTGGGCTACATCCTCGGTATTGTTTCCCAGCTGGGCGCTTATCTTTACCTCACGAGATTGATCCACATATTTGACTAAGCTTGCTTTTATCTATATTTCGACAGCATTTTATTTAATAATGGAGCCGTCTAACAAGTTAGATGATTGGCCTGAGCATTTAATATTTGAACACCCTACCCGTAGGGGTACGAATAAAAACAGCAAAAAACGTGAGAGGCTGCCCTCTATTTTTGGACAGCCTCTTTGTTTTCTAATTTTTCTTATTTCTATTGTTATAAATCAAATTGGTAGTAATTACTCCTAATATCCCACCAATAAGACCTGTTATAATTACTGCAATCCAATCCATAAGTAAATTTATTTAAATAAATTAGAAATTCCTTTACCAATTTTGGAAACGATACCTAATGAAGCACCTGCTGCACCAATTAACGCTGCTGTTGCAGTTTTTTTCAACGATACATTTCCAGTTTGAGCATATTGTTGTAATGCACTCATTGCAGCACCCCATAATGCACCAGCACCATCGGCAGCAACCTATGCAGGTACCGCTAAAGCCTTTGCTTTAGATATTTCAATATTGTTATCTCGCACCCAATATTCACATGAAGCAAGGGTAATGTTTAATACAGATGGAGCAACTACCATGTCATTTGTTACCTGGGTCGCTAAGTCCATTACACCATCATAAAATGCTTGATTAGGTATTTGATCAGAAGCATTTTGAGCGATTAATAACTGTAAATTATTAAGAAGTGTTTGTTCAGTTGTACCAATGATATTGTTATTTTTAAGATCAGCAACCAAAGTAGGTAATTGATTTTTCCGAGTATTTAGAATACGTGGATCAATAAACTGTGCCCCAACTGGAATTAAATCTGCATCTACAGCGCTGGGTTCATTTTGTTGAAAAAATGATGTCATGAATCCGTTTATACTTGTTATAGCCGCAGCATCGGATGAAAAATTGAATGTGTAATTTTCGGCTGCTGCCATCGCTTGATTGTGTAACTGACCAGGATCAAATGTAATTACATCATTAATGACCGTTACTCCATTTTGAGTTTGTTCTTGGACTGGTGGTTGTGTTACGTTACTCTTTTTTTGACAGCCAATAAACGGCAAAATCAATAGGCTGGAAAACAAAAAAATACTATGTTGACAAATTTATTGCATGAAAAAATTAACAGCAAAATTTCACCAATTAAAATAATAAAAATACGGATTTTCCCTACCTGCATGATTGATTAGAAAACGTCTAAAAAGTTAGACGAATGGCGAAAGAATTGAATATTTAGACACTTACGTGTATAGAGGGATGCGAATAAAAACAGCAAAAAACATGATAGGCTGACCTCTAATTTGGACAGCCTCATTATTATTGATAAATCTTTACTAGATCAATTGCCGGTTAATAAAAGCCGCAGCAGCTTCCAAAACCTGTTGCGGGGCTTCTTTATGGGGAGTATGGCCAATACCGGGCAGGATAAATTGTTCTGCAATCCCTTTGGGTTTATTAATGGTTTCCGTCACCTGCTTTAGGGAACCATATTCATCATCCGATCCCTGGAGGAACAAAAGCGGTGATTCAATATTGCCCAGCAAATATTCAATATTCCAGTCCCGGAAATCTGGCCTCGTCCAGGTAAGTGTCCAGGCTTTGAATAAAGTGTCCACTTTATCACCATGGTACTTTTGCAGGCGTTCAGCGAGATTGGTCGTTTCGTAAGCAACGATCGCATCGCGCACACCCTGTAAGGTCACAGGTTCCACGAAAATGTGTGCAGCTTCTGCCAGCGTCAGGTAAATACTTGCCGGGAAAAGAGCTGCAAGGATTAAGGCGATCGTCCCCCCGTCACTGTGACCAAAAAGAATGCGCCGTTCTACCTGGTAATAGTTGAGCAACTCATCCAGTAATAAAGCTTCAAGCTCCATATAGTTCACCAGCCTGACCTGATCGCTCATCGGTTCCGATAAACCATAACCCCGGCGGTCATACATCAATAAATTGCAACGGGTAGCTTGCGCAAGAAGTTCCGGGAAATTGCGCCACAACTGCACACAACCCAGGGAATCATGCAGGAAAATGATTGTGGGCCTGCCTTCAAAAAGCTGGTGTTGCACTACATACATTCCTTTAAAATAGCTCTTTTTAATCATGGACCGCTGTTTGAATCGTGTACTGCAAATGTAATAAACGATCAGCACCGCCGATGCCTTTTACTTTACCAGGAGTAGAAAGCGTTGCAAATTCATCTGCGCCGTATTTATTAAGTATTTTGTTAGTGCCGTACATGGTTTTTCTTACCTTTAATTGTTCATCTTGTAACTTATTAATCAATTATTCTCATTCATGACTGATCTTAATCGCAAAACAGCGGCTTCATCTATAGATCCCAAGCTCCCGCTTATCCGCTTCGCTGAGCCGGAGGATTGTCCGGCTATGATGGACCTGATCCGGGAGCTGGCAATTTATGAGCAGGCGGAGCATGAAGTTACCGTCAGCCTGGAAGCATTCAGAGACGCGGGCTTTGGTACGAATCCCATTTGGACGGCTTTTGTAGCCGAGTCAAAAGGCGAGATAGTAGGTTTGTCATTGTTCTACCCCAGGTATTCTACCTGGAAGGGCCGGAAATTATACCTGGAGGATATTGTCGTTCGGGAAACCCTGCGTGGTCGGAAGATCGGCCGGCAACTGTTTGACCGTACACTGGCTTATGCCAAAGAGCACCGGTACCACAGTTTATACTGGCAGGTGCTGGACTGGAATGAGCCGGCTATTCATTTCTACAAAAAATATAATGCTACTTTCGATGGAGAATGGTTGAACGTCCATATAGATTGTTAACATAAAGCGCAGTACAAAGCTTACCTTTGCCTGCATTTTACAGCACCAAAGGATGGAACGGGAGCCAGCGCATCACTCATCGCGAGTTTTATTTTTAATCAATATTTTAGTAGTACTATGGGTATCAAGCAACCTCCGCTCACCTATCACCTCAGTAGGTCCGGTGCTCACCGAAATCAGCCAGGCACTGGACCTGAGTAATTTCCAGTCCAGTCTCCTGACCTCGATACCGCTGTTAATGTTCGCAGCCTGCTCTATCCTGATCAGCAGGATAGCTGCCGGGCGTAATATCAGCTATATTTTGCTCACAGGATTGTGCATATTGGGTGCAGGCACCCTGTTAAGAATCTATGGGAATGTATTTACCTTATTATCCGGCTCTGTCCTTGTGGGCTTAGGCATTTGCATTGGTAATGTGGTCACCCCGGGCTATATTAAAAGTAATCTCCCGGCACATATCGGTTCGATGACCGGCTTATTTGCGGTAGCCATGAATCTTACCGCTGCATTTGCCTCCGGTTTCAGCATCAGTATCGGGGAATGGACCGGTTTTGGCTGGCGTGGGTCTATAGGCGTATGGATCTTCCTGGTAGTCATCTCTGTAAGCATCATTTTAGCAGAACAAGCTTTTAAAAAAAGGAACACGCTGGAATCCTTACCCTCAGAGCGCTCTACCTTCAATATGTTCCGGTCCAGGCAGGCCTGGCAGATCAGCATTTTTATGGGGCTGCAATCTGTTATCTATTACAGTATCGTCTCCTGGTTGCCCGCAGTGCTGGTACATTACGGGATGCCCGGGGCAGAAACGGGATGGGTATTATTTACGTTCCAGATCGCTTCTTTGCCCTTGACTTTTATCGGGCCTGTAATTGCCAACAGGATGAAGGATCAGCGCAGCCTGATTATTTTCATTGCAGTAGTGATGATGAGCAGCATCTTATGCTTCGGCTTCGCCGGTAGTCAATACGCTTACATAGCGGCCATTCTTTTGGGCATTTCAAACGGCATGTCTTTCAGCCTGTCTTTATTCTTTTTTTCCATCCGTACCCGCAGCAGTGCCAATGCCATCAAATTATCGGGCATGGCGCAGTCCATCGGTTATTTTATAGCAGCCTTCGGTCCGGCCGTTTTCGGAGCCTTACATGACATTGATGCTTCCTGGAAGGGTTCTTTTTATTTCCTGGCCATCACGGTAGTATTACTGCTGTATTTCGGGCTGAATGCTGCTAAAAATCGTTTTGTGGAAGATCATTAAACCAACATTTTTAATTGTTAATTGTTAATTATTGATGGTTAACTGTAGGAATCGACTATCATTTATTATTTGGGCCATTCCGCGCGAAAGGACAATGATTGACACTGCATCCTTTGAGGTGCACTATCAGCTTTGAAAAGCCAAATCGTGTCATCAAACCAAAGACGTCTTGTCGACCGCAGCATTAGCGGAGTGGAGACATCTCTTCCAATAATCAATTGTTGCTGGCTAATGCCCATAAATAATAGAACGGGGTGTTTGTGATCACAAACACCCCCGTTCTATTATTTCGAATTTCCATCGACTACTTTAATTTCAATTTCATTCCTGGTTTTACGGCGCCGTTCGCTGAAAGCTTGTTCAGTTTAATGACCTCTTTAGGGGTCAAATTATATTTATCTGCGATCGCCGTTACCGTTTCACCTTTCTTCACCGTATGCGAAGCAGGTTTTGCATTTTTAGCATTTTTCTTGTCTACGGCCTTTTTATCCGCTACTTTTTTGTCTCCGCCTTTCTTATCTGTTCCTTTCTTATCTGTAAGCTTCTTTTCCTCTGTTTTTACTTTTGCTTTAGCAGTCGGAGTAAGCACCTGGGCTTGCACCTTTACCGGTTCCGGTTTAGCGATAACGGTACTGGAGCGGTTGGCCACTACAGGTGTAGCACGCTCGGCTCTTTGGTTCGCTTCAATCCTTCGTCTTAATTCATCCTGGCTCAGCGGTTTACTGCTATTCGCGGTTGTAGTATAAGCCGGGGCAGCAGATCTGGTTGTAGTTTGTGCTGCAGGACGGGTTTCGTAGCTGGTCTCTGTCTCTACCGGCTTTGGCGCCCTCCGGTCAGAGGCAGGCTTTGATACAGACTGGCTACTGCCGGCGGCCTGGTTGCCGTAAACAGAGCGGTCCAGCTTGGCCTTCAGCTGATCCAGTTCGCTCATTGCCTCCTCGGGTTCCTCTTCAGCTTCATTGCCGGCAACTTGCTCCTGGGCGATTTGTTCTTCTACCGCGGGTTCGTTTGCAATGTTATAAGTTTCTTCCTGGCTTTCGGCAGGCGCTACCACTTCAGTTGCTGTATTATCAACCGCTGCTACCGTTTCCGGTGCCGGAGCAGCAGCGGTCTTTCTTCCCCCCGAAACATAGCCGGGGTCACTTTCATTACCTTTTACAAAATCCGGATTGGGTTTGTTTCCAAACAATGGTGCGCGCAATAAAGGTTTTTTAGGTGCTGTTTTTTTCAGGTACAATAGGGTTCCTGCTTCCGGCTCTTCTGTTCCTTTCAGATGATTATATTGCTTTAGCTCTTTCAACCTCATACCTTGTTCCTGGGCGACACTAAGCAATGACTCTCCTTCCCTGATTGCGTAGGTATCTGTTTTTCCTTCTTTGTTTTTTTTCTCCAGGTAGATAAACATATCTTCCCTTAACGGCTCGTCTGCCAGATCATTCAGGTCCAGGAGTTTGGCATAACGTATATTATTCTGATACGCTGCGTTTAAAAGAAGGTCTCCTTTACGGGCATAAAATCCTTTCATACCGTTCTTCACTGAAGGAATATAATAATTTCTTTCCTCTGCCTGCGCTGGGGTGGCACTAAGCAGCTTGCTTTCCGGCACCGCAACAGGGTTTGCTGCGGCCAGCATCACCTGGTCGTCACCTTCTTCATCGCCCAGGCCGCCCCGCTCCTCCAGGAGTGAGTATTGATTCAATTCATACTTTTCAATAAGGTCTACGATCTTTTGGGCATATTTAGGATTGGTAGCATAGCCGCATTTCTTCAAGCCATAAGCCCAGCCTTTGTAATCGCTTACATCCAGGGTAAACAGGGCCGCATAACGGGCATTGTTCTTTAAAAAATCAGAATGATCAATATAGGATTTTTTATCATCATCGTATTTCCGGAAACACTCGTTTTTAGCATCATCGGTATACGTGTAGGTTTGGCCGGTCCAGCTCGTTTTACATTTAATGCCGAAATGATTCCGTGCATTAAGACTGAGCTCACTTTCGCCGCAACCAGATTCATGAATCCCCTGCGCCAGCTTAATAGCAGCCGGCACGCCGGTTCTTTTTTGTTCGGCAATTGCCAGGTCTTTATACTTGGCGATGTAGGCGTTCACACTACTCGCCGGCTGTGCGAAGCCCAGGCCGCAGCTAAGGCTTAAGAGTGAGGCAGTGAGCATAAATTTAAAATTCATTTTGCTGTCGTTTATTGTTGCAATGTGTTTGATGAGGTTTTAAGCTTTCGCTTATTTTATTTTCCGGATGATGCTGATACCGTCCCTTACCGGCAACATCACGGTTTCTACGCGATCGCTCGCTTTTACATGATCGTTGAAGGCTTGTATATGTCTGGCAGCTTTACTTTGCGCCTCTTCAACTTTGAGCACATCGCCGTGAAACAATACATTATCGGCCAGGATCACTGCCCCTACCGGCAGGATATCCATCAAAAGATCAAAATAACTAATGTAATTACCTTTATCCGCATCCAGGAACACCAGGTCAAAAATATCCTCCAATCCCGGCACCACTTCTAAAGCAGGACCGATATGCTGGATAATTGTAGCCTGAAGACCGGCAGCTTCCCAATATTGGATCCGCATCGGGTTAAG
>CAXYKQ010000078.1:0-5055 GCA_964277835.1 uncultured Edaphocola sp.
TATGTGTTTCTCCTTTGACACTTTCACCATTCTCATCAGTGCTAATACCATGGTATTCCGGGCGATTGATGAACATAACCATGTCCGCATCCTGCTCGATGGCCCCGGACTCCCTCAAATCGCTCAATTGAGGGATTTTTCCTTTATCTCCCGAGCGTGTTTCTACCGCACGACTCAATTGCGAAAGTGCCAGGATGGGTATGCTGAGCTCTTTCGCGAGCCCCTTAAGCTCCCTCGATATCTTGGAGATCTCTTGTTCGCGGTTGCCGTTTTTGCTGTCGGGGCCACCATGCATCAATTGCAGGTAGTCGATGATCACCATTTGGATATCATATTTCACCTTAAGCCTGCGACATTTAGCGCGCAATTCGAAGATATTCAGACCGGCCTGGTCATCCAGGTAGATAGGCGCGTTCACGAGACGATCCATTTTTTCTGTTAACTGGATCATTTCATGATCTTCCATCTTACCCCGGCTGATGCCTTCCAGTTTCACCTCGGTTACCATACTGAGCAAACGTTTTACCAACTGCGTACTCCCCATCTCCAGCGAGAATACGGCCACACCCATAGGTTTTTTAGGATTCAATGCTGCATTCACGGCAAGGTTAAGGGCAAAGGCAGTCTTACCCACGGCCGGACGTGCCGCCAGGATAATCAGGTCGGTTTTTTGCCAGCCGCCGGTAATGGCGTCCAGTGCCGCGAAGCCGGAAGGAACACCGGTAAGATCATCCTTTTGCTTACGGGCCTCTTCAATCTCGTCCAGGGTACGCACCAGAATGTCTTTGATAGATTCGGAGTCTTTCTTCAGGTAGCTGTTACCGATCTCGAAAAGATCTTGTTCGGCTTTGTCGAGTAGCTCAAACACATCCGTTTTATCTTCGAAGGAATCAGATACGATATCGCCACCGATGCGAATCAGTTCCCTTTGAATGTATTTCTGCATGACCACCCGCGAGTGGGTAATCACGTGTGCTGATGTGATCACCGATTGGGTAATCTTGGTCAGCGCATAAGCACCCCCTACCAATTCCAGTTCGTCCGTCTTGCGCAGCTCTTCCATCACCGTCAGCAAGTCAATCTCCATTTTGCGGTCCTGGAGGCGCTGGATGGCGGCATAGATCACCTGGTGTGCGTTTACATAAAAGCATTCTGGTTTGGGCAGGATCTCCATTACATCCGATAGCTTATCTTTCTCCAGCAGGATAGCGCCCAATACTGCTTCTTCAATCTCCCGCGCCTGTGGCGGTACTTTTCCGTAAACATTTGAACTGAGGTCACTGACTTTAGGTTTCCTGGTAGCGCTAGTCTTTTTCGTATTGAGATCCATATTACTTTTAAGTTATTTCCCGCTAAAATTGAAGCGGGAGAGCGAAGTTAAGCCTAAAGATTTAAGAAAGAGATCTTTTGCTTTACCTAAATTATTAAAACTGATCAGTGGCTTATGAACATGTAAGCTAAGCTTATTCACGAACAAATCCGGCTTTTTCACTAAACCTTACCGTTTTCAACAGGAATGCACATTATTATTAACATTTACAGACTTTTACACATTTCTTAAATATTATTAACAGTACATTGGGGATAATGTCTGCGGACGGGCAGAAATCGTTCCGGATAATCCATTCCTTTTAAATATCTTTGTACACCAATCAAAAAATATAATTCCATGGCGCTTATCGCTCCTTCTGTGCTTTCCGCAAATTTTTTAAACTTATCCGAAGATATCCAGATGATCAATCAATCTGAAGCAGATTGGTTTCACTTAGATGTCATGGACGGGCGTTTTGTTCCCAATATCAGTTTTGGTATGGGTATCATTCAGGCTATTGCTAAAGAGGCAAGAAAAACGCTGGATGTACACCTGATGATCCTGGAACCTGAGAAATATGTGACCGACTTTGCCCGTGCCGGTGCCCATAACCTAAGTGTGCACATCGAGGCTTCCCCCCACCTGCACCGTACTGTTCAAATGATCAAAGGAGAAGGTATGAAGGCAGGCGTCGCGATCAACCCGCATACCTCCATTCAACAACTGGAAGACGTGATCAATGACATCGACCTGGTGTGTATGATGAGCGTAAATCCCGGTTTTGGCGGTCAGAAATTTATTCCAAATACTTTGAATAAGATTAATCAACTAAAGCAAATGATCCGCGAGAAAGGAAGCAATGCTTTGATCGAGATTGACGGCGGGGTAACTTATGAAAACGCTCCAGAGATTATAGCGGCCGGTGCCGATGTATTGGTAGCGGGTAATACGGTGTTTAGTGCACCGGACCCGGTAGCGATGATTGCCGCGCTCAAAAAATGCTGAATATAGAAGTTAATAAAAACAGAAGCTGTCTAAAAAGGCTCTTTTAAAAAAAGTTGTAGCTGTCCAAAAAGGGCAGCTACTGTTTTTATAAGTTAGCACTTAATTCTGTACCGACTGGATCTGGATCAGAATACTTTCCAGTGTTGTTTTTAGTGTGTCATATTCGGTATAACCTTTAGCAAGCAGGTAGAATTTGGATTCGGAAATCTGGAGTAATACCTGCGGAAAACTGTCAACTTTTAGCTGCTTCACCAGCTGAAATTCATAATTGGCCTTTTCCCGGTAAACCGGGTCTTTCAACTTAAGGTAAAATTCATCCGGTTCCATTTCGTATTTTTCCAGCAGGTGGCGGTAGGCTTCGTCATCTGTGAGATCGCGGCCTTCAAAATTTAAAGCATACTGCAGGTCTGAGGCAAACTCAATAGCTCTGTCAGGGTATATTTCCTTGAAAATACATAAAGCAATCGCCGGTTTTTCAGAATTAGGGAACCAGTCGCTGTCTTCCGGGCGGTTGATATGAAACAGGAAATCTTCGCCGAACTTTACTCCTGTACGCTCTTCCACTGTTTTATAAGATTCCTGTATGTAAGGGGCTATAAGACTGATTGGCTGCGGTGTTTCGGGCAATATCATCCCGCCGCTCAATACCTCAAACTGGAATTTATCTTTATATTCTTCTGCAATTCTTTTTATAACATTACTGAAGCCATAACACCAGCCGCAGTAAGCATCATAACAATATATTATAGTCATTGCACAAAAATAGAATTTTATTTGCCATAATTTTGAACCCGAATTCTTAAATTAATCTTATCATGGGACCAGATGCCCGGCTGCTCACCGAGCTGTTTGAAGTTAAAATGCCTTTTGGAAAATACAGCGGTACCTATATCGGGGATCTGCCCGAGCATTATGTTATGTGGTTTTCGCGCACGGGTTTCCCTGCCGGCAAAATAGGCTTACTGTTGCAGACGATGTACGAGATAAAACTCAACGGGCTCAGCTATCTGCTGGAACCCATCCGTAAAATGAAAGCCGGGAAGCACTAATCAGCAGTACTTTTAGCCCTGATTATGCAACACATTTTGTATTTTTGCGACAAAATTTCACGCTTCAAATGAACTATAGTAAATTAGTTTTACTCTTTACCCTTTCCCTGTTACTGATAGCTTGTAAAAGTACCAACTCTCCAAAAGCCGTTACCGAAACCTTCCTGGTAAGTGTGGCGCGACTGGACATGCATACCGCTAAGAACTATTCTACCCGGCAGACCTGGAGCTTTTTAAAAGTGCTGGAGAAAGAAACGAAAGACCTTAGCGATGAGCAGAAGGAGGCTTACATGAATAATTTCAAAGTGAAGATCATCGGGGAAAAGAAAGTAAACGATACAATGTATACAGTTGATTTTACCACAAGCCCCGAACTTTTTCCGTTTACACAGATCAACCTGGTTGCTGAAAAAAACCTGGAAGGAAACATACGCTGGAAAATTGACTTCAATAGCTTTGAATACATGCAGTCGGATTCTACCATCCGGGAGGTCATGTCGCCGGGCGAAGAACCCGATGAACAAGTTATGATAGATTCCACTGTGAGCCAGTAAATTGCCGGATGATTATTAATATCTTTTTGTACTTTTGAACCTGTTTAATTTTTAACCCAGATAATATAATATTTTAATGCCATATTATTTTACGTCCGAATCAGTTTCTGAAGGACATCCCGATAAAATTGCCGATCAAATTTCCGACGCTCTTATTGATAATTTTCTCGCATTCGATAAAGACAGTAAAGTTGCTTGTGAAACCCTGGTTACCACAGGGCAGGTTATTTTAGCCGGTGAAGTAAAATCACGTGCCTACCTGGATGTCCAGGAAATCGCCCGCGCGGTAATCCGCAAGATCGGGTACACAAAAAGTGAGTATATGTTTGAAGCGAATAGCTGTGGTATATTATCCGCTATTCACGAGCAGTCCCCTGACATCAGCCAGGGCGTAGAGCGTCAAAATAAGGAAGACCAGGGAGCCGGCGACCAGGGTATGATGTTTGGTTATGCCACCAACGAAACCACGAACTATATGCCCCTGGCATTAGACCTTGCCAATAAATTACTGATCGAATTAGCAGAACTGCGCAGGGAAAATAAGCAAATTAAATACCTGAGGCCAGATGCAAAAAGCCAGGTGACTTTAGAGTACAGCGACGATCATAAACCCATGCGTATAGATGCCATCGTTATCTCTACCCAGCACGATGATTTCGGAGAAGAAGCTACCATGCTGCAAAAAATCGACAAAGACATCAGGGACATCCTGATCCCCAGGGTGATCAGGAAATATCCCGAATATAAAAAATATTTCAACAGCGAGATCAAATACCATATCAATCCTACCGGCAAGTTCGTTATAGGCGGACCGCACGGTGATACCGGTCTTACCGGTAGAAAGATCATCGTAGATACTTACGGTGGTAAAGGTGCGCATGGTGGAGGTGCTTTTAGCGGGAAAGATCCCAGCAAAGTGGACCGTAGTGCTGCTTATGCCACAAGACATATTGCCAAGAATATGGTGGCTGCCGGTGTGTGTGATGAGATCCTGGTGCAGGTATCTTATGCCATCGGCGTAGCGCAACCCATGGGCATATTTGTAGATACCAAAGGCACGGCAAAAGTAGATATGACTGACGGTGAAATTGCGCAAAAAGTGAGTGAGCTATTCGATATGAGGCCTTACGCGATC
>CAXYKQ010000079.1:0-14191 GCA_964277835.1 uncultured Edaphocola sp.
TTGGAACCAAAACCAGCAATATTAATATTAACTGCAGGTACTATAAGCGATAAATACCAGACTTATTCTTTTCTTTTTGATAGCCCGGCTTTGGTACCGATAGCATCAAGAAGTACTTTGTCCTATATTCTTTCTTTTTACGATGAGTTTGCAGCGGTATTCGTCGCTGTAAATGCGGATGATCTACCCATATTTAAAGCGGAATTCGGCTTCTATAAACATATTAAATTTATAGAAATCAGGAATTCTACAGGTCTTTTTGATACTTTATCGCAGGCATTACCTTATATAAACACGGAAAACGTCATTATTAATTTAGGGACGAGTATACCGACGGTCCTACCGACGGAACATACGGTCCTGCTTTCGGATAAGCTTACCTTTCATACCGGCTATTCCGGGGTGTCGGAAACTGGAGGAACTGTCGAGTTTATCATAAAAAACACCAATCCCCGGAGATCATTTTACGCGTTCACCGGTATCTTCAACCTTCCTGCATCAGCGGTTGTTGAGGCCTTACAGCAATCTTTCACCACCGGCGACTTGCTGGAAGTGATACAAATGATCGCTCAAAAAATGAACGTTAATTTCCGGAAAACGGAATGGATAGATACCGGCCACGAAATAAATTATGCTGATGCGCGCAAAATGCTGATCGCCAGCAGGAGTTTTAACTCCTTAGCGATAGACCCGGACAGCGGTTTACTGATCAAGTCCAGCAGTAATGCCCTCAAGTTGTACCGGGAAACGGCTTACATCACCATGCTGCCGCAGGAACTGCAACCATTCTATCCAAGAATATTTTCGAATGTATATCATTCCGGAAAGGTGGAAATGGAATACTATGGTTATCCTAACTTATCTGAATTCCAGTTATACCGTAAAGTAGCGGATGTACAATGGGCCCGCATCTTTGAAAACCTGGGCCATGTGCTGCAGCGTCATTTCAAGCATAAATTTTCTATTGGTTTCAACGCTTTTTCAGACTTTTATATAAATAAAACAAAAGAAAGGATCGAAGCGTATCACCAAAGCAGCAGTACAATTGAAGCTATCCGACACACCACAGATTGGGTCATTAACGGGCTGAACTGTAAAAGCTACGCGGCACTTGAAGCGGCGATAGAAGAACGTGTAGCCGGCTTATACCGGGAGGATGATTTCTGTATCATGCACGGAGATTTTTGCTTCAACAATATCCTGTACGATATCGTCAGTAATACCGTAAAGCTAATTGATCCGCGGGGCAGTTTCGGCGAGCGCTGCGTCGGCATTTATGGTGATATAAAGTATGACCTGGCCAAACTGCTGCATTCCACTACAGGAAAGTATGACTATATCGTCAATAGCCTGTATACCTTAGAAGAAGACGGCAACAAAATAAACTACGTCTTCCCGGAAAGGGCCAACCAGGAGTCTCTGGAACGATACAGTATCGCCATAGTAAACAACCTGGCACAGAAAGAGACGGATATATTGTTTATTGTCGGCCTGCTGTTTTTATCGATGTGCCCTTTACATGCCGACAACAGTACCAAACAAAGATTAATGTATTATCACGGCCTTTACTTTGTCAATAAATATCTCCAGTAATAAAGAAACATGAAAAGAATTTGTATCGACCTGGATGGCGTCATCTGTACGATCAAACAAAAGCAGGAAACCTACGCCGATGTGCAACCTTTACCCGGTGTTGCCGATAAGATCAAAGCATTGCGGGCAAGCGGCCATTATATCATCATTCATACCGCCAGGCACATGAAGACCTGTAATGGTAATGTGGGACAGGTGGTGAGTCGTGTGGGCAAAATAACGATCGACTGGCTTGAAAAACACCAGATCGAATATGATGAAATATACTTTGGCAAGCCCTGGGCGCAGGTATATATCGACGATAATGCGCTCCGCTTCCAATCCTGGGATGCCATAGCCGGAGACGGCAGTAATTTCCCGGGTTCTAATGAACAAAGTACCTAAAACAGTTATTTATCCGGATGAATTTTGTGATTCCAATGGCCGGTAACGGCAGCCGCTTTTCCCAGGCAGGTTATACACTTCCCAAAATGCTTATTGAAGCAAAAGGAAAAACCCTGTTAGAATGGAGCATCGACTCATTGCCTTTATCTCTGTGCACTAACCTTGTCTGCATCATACTGCGCAAACATGAGATAGAGTTTGCATTAAGTGAGTCGATCAAGAAAATATACCAGGACCGGGTGCCTGAGCTTTCCTTTGTTTTCCTGGACGATGTGACCAGCGGCCAGGCAGAAACTGTATATCTTGCTAAAAAAATGATCGATGATAATGAAGATATGCTCATCTTCAATATAGACACGGCATTTTCATCCGCATCTTTGTCCCGGTCTTTGCAAAACCCGGATTCTGACGGTGTCCTGGGGGCATTTTACAGTGAAGAGGACAGGTTCAGTTTTGCTGCTGTAAATGAAGCCGGCATAGTATCGAAGACTGCCGAAAAAGAGCCTATCTCTACCCTGGCGCTTACCGGGCTGTATCATTTCAAAAAACCGGCCTTGTTCTACGAAGCCTTTGAATACCACAGAGACAGGGGCCTGACTTATAAAGGTGAATATTACATTGCCCCAATGTATAACTACCTGATTCAAAAAGGATGCCGGTTCACGATTGACCATGCAGATACGATTGACATCCTGGGCACGCCCGAAGAGCTGGCACTTTTTTTAAGTAAATAAATATTTGGATCATGATCTTATTCAGCATTTTGGTTCATGAACAACCAGGCGTAATTATTAACCAAATAGAAAATTTCAGATTTTATAATCCTGAATCGCTTATTATTTTGCACGTTTCCGGGTTTATGCCGGAAGCGGACTACCGCTCTTTAGCCGAAAACATTAAGCAATTTGACTTTGTAACGATCAACCCCAAACGACTGTTCTCCGGTTACGCCGATGGCAGCCAGTTCAAAATGCACGTTGAGAATATGAAGCATGCATTGCAAAGCAAGCTTAACTTTGATTATTTTGCCTTACATGCCAGCAACGATATGTTTGTCAGGAGAGGTTTGTACGATTTTATGAAGCAGTACGACTCGGGATTTCCTCTGGGCGATACCGGCCATAAAGAAGCGTGGCAACCTTATCGGGCAGCAGTAAAGGACCGGCGTCTGAAAAAATGCCTGAAACGATACAAGCTATCCATACAGGGTGCCCAGGTCGAAGGCACTTTTTATAAAAAAACAATCATAGGACAAGCCATAGACCGTTTCGAAGCACTTAAATACGAAATCCCCTTCTTGTATGCGCATGGGTACAACAGGACTTTGGCAAAAATAATAGGGAGCTGGAAGATAAAACCGATCCTGAAACGGCTGATCCCGGGTTTGTTTTATGCCAAAGAAGAGATCTATTTTCCCTCCCTGACCTTTGACCTCGTTAAACGCAGGTTAGACGGTGCTTACTGTTATGTGAACTGGAGCAACAATATGATTATTACTATAAAAGATATAGAAAACATAAGATCCGGAAACTTTGGCGCCCTCCAGCATCAAGCCGGTGTCAAGCTTTCTGAAACTGAATTTTTTGCCGTAAAACGTGTTGACCGTAAAATAGACGATCCGGTCCGGCAATACATTACCGGGTCTCAGAAATAGTGACAAGATGGGGAATGCCTCTCCCGATACGTTTCTGAAAGCAAGTACTGTCAGGGATATCAAGCTGATAGCAAAACCGGCCATACGCTCTTTGAGCGATGGCCGGCTGACTAATTGATCGGAAAAACCCGCAGGTTTATTGTTTTACAAAAGGGTAAGTAGTTATACGGTTACCATTTTTATCTACGAAATGAATCATGTAGGTACCGGCAGCAAAAGCAGCAACATTTATTTTATTATCTCCTTGTTGCAGTTCCCTCCGTTGTATCGTCCGTCCTTCAACAGAAACGACCTGGATATTTACGGTGGCCGGCACTGCTATATTCAGTTGTGCAGTAGCCGGGTTAGGGAATAGTTTGACTTGTTTGGCAAATGCCGCCTGCTCTTTAATACTTACCTGTTGAGACAGGTTATAATCTGCCGAGCTGACAGTACAATCGCCACCTGTCACGCTTACTGCGTAAACAGCCAGGATAGTGGTTTCATAAGTAGCATTGGTTGCCCCGGCAATCGCCGAGCCGTTGCGGTACCATTGATAAGTCGCGAAAGGCCCGCCACTCACGGATAAAGTATAGGTACCGTTATTGGCCTGGTGAGATACTACCGGCTCCAGGTGCGTTACCTCAACAGCTACACTCTCGCAACTGCTGGAACACCCGTCAATTGCCTTTACATAATAAGTTGTATTGGAAGTTGGCGTCACGGTTAACGAGTTGCCAGTGCCTACAGATGTGCCACCACAGGAGCCGGAAGTCCATTGCCAGCCGGAAGCCGTGCCAAGGTTACCGGTAACGGTCAGGGTCACAGGGTCGCCGTAACATACGTTGCCCGCAGAAGCCGTTACGCCCTGCAAGGTTTCACACAGGTCAAGTTTCACGACATAGTTTGGCCAGGGGCCTGAATTACCGGGCGGCGAGGAGGTGTAAGCACCATATACAGTATTTCCTTTATCGACGGCCAGCTCCACACATTTGGCGCGCTGACTCGCTACAGGACGCATGCCTAACACAGACCAACTCGTTCCGTTGTACTTCATTACGGTCATCTTGTAGGCGCTGTCCAGGTCGGTAAACCCTACGATCGGCTGATCGTCTTTGCCCATTACCATCGCAGCGTATTTGTATTGCAGCGTGTAGCCTGCTTCGCCTACCTGGCTGACAGAAAAACCGGCCGGGCCTATGTTGGTCCATGCGGTACCGTTGAACTCTTTTACAGACATTTTTTCAATAGCGGCCGCATCTGAATAGCCTACCACGGGCGTACCATTACTTTTAAGTTCCAGGGATAGATTTTTAGCGTTGGAACTGTTCACGGCACCGCCCACGGCTACCCATGCATTATTATCAAATTTTTTGACATTCACCCAGCCGCCCTGGGCATTGTCTGTGTAGCCGCAGTAAACAACACCACTTGCGCTTACCTCGATCTGCGTGCTACCCGCCTCGCCGGAAGACATCGGGCTGCCCAATAAGACCCAGCTGGTGCCGTCGTATTTCATCACTGTTGCTTTCCCGTTTGCACCGGTCGCGAAGTTGACAAAAGATACATAAGGGGTATTATCTGGTCCGAAGCTCAGATCCGGCAGGGCACAGTTTCCCGGGGTGAACTGGGCATTACCTACGGTTGTCCAGACGGAACCATCAAATCGCTTCAAAGTAAGCTTAAAGCCATCTCTGAATAAGACGCAAGGTTTATTTTCTTTGTCTATCTTCATCACGATGTACAGCGAGCCATTGTCCGAAGCATTGGTTCCCACGGCTTCCCAGGTAGTCCCGTTGAACTTTTTGATCTTTAATTTTGAGTTGTCCGAAATATCGGAGTAGGCTACAAAGGCCACTTTATTCGTATCTACCGCAATAGAGGAGTAGTCGCTGCTGCCATTGACCATCCCACTATTGGGGCCGAGGCCCTGCCAGGGCGTCTGTGCATATAAGGCGCTGCCGGAGGTAGCCAGAATCGCGGACAAAAGTCCCTGGAGTAAAATTTTGTTCATCTTCATGTTTTTAAAACTATTTAAGGGTGTTAATAATGTTCCTTCACAAGTGTTGTAAGAAAAGTAATTTTTCTCTTTCTGGTTCGAAGTAATTAAAAAGACTACATTATTTAAAATCTATTTTAAAATAATTGTCAATTACGAAATTGTTATTATTTTTCCATTGTATTATCTAATAATTGTCCCATGTATAAGAAAAAAGAGGATGTAAATGAACTTGTACAGGCCCTCAGCAACGGCGAACAGCGGTACTTTCACCACTTATACCATCCGGGAACCCACACCGGTATACCTTCCAATTTTTGGTTAATATATGAAGCGATAAGATCGGGAAAAAGTCAATTGTCAAAAATAGAAATGGATGCCCGCGCACAAACTTCCGGCAAACGGCTTTTGTATGAAAACCTACTGAAAAGCCTCCGGTCGCTTCATGAAAATGCTTCTGTCGACATCAGTATACAGAATTTGCTGACCAATGTAGAGCTACTCTATAATCACAGCCTGGCGGAACAGGCAAGGCTGATGTTGCATAAAGCTTACGCACTCGCAGTAAAACACGAAAAGTTTGGTTTGCACATACAGGTGCTGGATTGGGAAAAAAGACTAAACATAGTGATCACGCAAAACACCCGGAGCATTGATGTATTGATGGCAGAGGAGCGCGCGGTGATCGAGAAGATGATGCAGATGAAAAACCTGGAAAGTATTTACAGCCACATCCTTACCTTAAAAAGACAGTATGGCTATGCGCGCGGAGCGGTAAAGGATATCCTGGACCGCGAAACGATACACTCCAGTCTCATGCCGAAGCCGGAAGACTGCCTGAGCAAAAAAGCGGTTTATTATTATAACCTGATCCTGTCGGTCTACTATTGGATGACCTTTGAGCATGAAACAGCCTTTCTGCACAGCAAGCAGCTGACGCGGACCAATGAATGTAACGTCCTGCCCAATGATTACATAAGCGGGCTGTTGCAGCATATCACTTCTTCGGTATGTGTGATCAAGTTTGACGAAGCGATAGCCACCATCGACCAGAGTGCACAATACATCAGTGATAATAAGCTGGACCAGTCACTTCCCTTTACGCATTTGATGCTGACCTACCACTCTATCTACAAAATGATCGTCTACAACTATATGGGAGATACCGGTAACCTTAAAACCATTGTGAGCGAGACAGAGCAACTGTTACAGCTTTACCAGCAATCCTTACCTTTTACGAACCGGCAGGTGATCCAGGCCAATTTGATGAACAGCTACCTGGGATTGAATCAAATGGATCAATGTGACCATGCCTGGGACCAGTTATTCAACAAACAGTCCAAAACGATCCGGCTGGATATCTACGGGGATCTTTACCTGTTTCGCTTATTCCTTTTGCTGCAGGACAGGAACTTTTCCGTGCTGCTTTCTGCCGCGCACTCTGCATTCAAATTTTTCAAAAAACACTTTGACGAAAGCCATCAATTTGAGCTGGAGCTTTCGCTGGCCGGTAAACTGAAGAAAGACTCAGACCTGGAAGACCCTATGGTTTTTACCAGTATCTTATCGGAACTAAAGACTATGATAGCAACTTACGTGGCCGAGCTGGCCGCACCTTTCGGCTTCCAGGAGCATTATACACGGTATATTATCTGGGCAGATGCATTGATCGCCCAGCAGCCTTATGCAGTGATGGCGGCAAGATGGTATACCAGTATAAAAAAATAAACAGGTGCGTCCTTTTTTTGAGGAACCAGGTCTGCTATACATATAAGTCAGTATATAATCCAAATTTTATTTTGAATATGTATTTTTTAATTCCAAATTCACTACCTTTGCACCCTAAAATTATAAATATTTAATAAAACCGTTATGGCAGATTTACGCTTACAGCGCAACTTTGGTATTGCCGCTCACATTGATGCCGGTAAAACTACGACTACTGAACGTATCCTTTACTACACTGGTGTTAATCACAAAATCGGTGAGGTACACGAAGGTGGTGCAACAATGGACTGGATGGCTCAGGAGCAAGAGCGTGGTATTACAATTACTTCAGCAGCAACAACTTGTTTCTGGAAATTCCCAACAGTTCAGGGTAAAGCAACTCCTGACGCGAAACAATATAAATTTAACATTATCGATACTCCCGGTCACGTTGACTTTACTGTAGAAGTAGAGCGTTCTATGCGTGTACTGGATGGTCTTGTAGCTTTATTCTCTGCGGTGGACGGTGTTGAGCCTCAATCTGAAACAGTATGGCGCCAGGCTAACCGTTACCGTGTACCACGTGTAGGGTTTGTCAATAAAATGGACCGTATCGGTGCAGACTTCCTGATGGTAGTACAGCAGGTACGCGATATGTTAGGGGCAAAAGCAGTTCCTTTACAGTTACCGATCGGTGCTGAAGATAACTTCAAAGGTGTGGTTGACCTGGTTACGATGAAATCTATCGTATGGGACGACGCTACTCAAGGTATGACTTATACGGAAGGTGAAGTTCCTGCTGATATGCTGGACGAAGCGAATCAATACCGTGCTGAATTAGTAGAAGCGGTTGCTGAGTATGACGATGCTTTAATGGAAAAATTCTTCGAAGATCCTAACTCAATTTCTGAAGCTGAGATCCACGAAGCGATCCGTAAAGCAACGATTGACCTGAGTATTATCCCGATGTTATGTGGTTCTTCTTACAAGAATAAAGGGGTTCAGAAAATGCTGGATTGTGTGATCCGCTACCTGCCTTCACCAGTAGATGTTGAAGCGATCGAAGGTACAGATCCTGATGATTCAGAGAAAAAATTATACCGTAAACCAGATGCAAAAGAACCATTCGCTGCATTGGCGTTTAAAATCATGACGGATCCGTTCGTGGGTCGTCTGGCGTTCTTCCGTGCTTACTCTGGTCACTTAGACGCAGGTTCTTATGTATTGAACGTACGTTCCGGTAAAAACGAGCGTATTTCCCGTATCATGCAGATGCACGCTAATAAGCAAAACCCACTTGATTTCATCGAAGCGGGTGATATCGGTGCGGCAGTTGGTTTTAAAGACATCAAAACCGGTGATACCCTGTGTGATGAGAAACACCCTATCGTTCTGGAGAACATGTTCATTCCGGAGCCGGTAATCTCTATCGCTATCGAGCCTAAAACTCAGGCGGATGTAGATAAAATGGGTATGGCTATCGCTAAATTGATCGAAGAGGATCCAACTTTACGTGTAAAAACTGACGAAGATACAATGCAAACTGTATTGAGCGGTATGGGTGAATTACACTTAGAGATCATCCTGGATCGTATGAAGCGTGAGTTTAAAGTTGAAGTAAACCAGGGCGCGCCTCAGGTTGCTTATAAAGAAGCTTTCACTACTCAGGTTGCTCACCGCGAAGTGTTCAAAAAACAATCTGGTGGCCGTGGTAAATTTGCGGATATCCAGTTCGAGATCGGACCTGCTGATGAAGCGTTCTTAGCTGAAGGAAAAGGTACTTACCAATTTGTCAATGACTTATTTGGTGGATCTATCCCTAAAGAGTTTGTTCCTGCGATCATCAAAGGTTTTGAATCTTGTATGACTTCAGGTGTATTGGGAGGTTTCCCTGTAGAGCACATGAAAATTCGTGTTTTTGATGGTTCTTTCCACCAAGTCGATTCTGACTCTATGTCTTTCGAATTGTGTGCTAAGCAAGGTTTCCGTACTGCCGGTAAAATGGCAAAACCGGTTATCCTTGAGCCAATCATGAAAGTTGAAGTATTGACTCCGGACCAGTACATGGGTGATGTAACCGGTGACTTGAACCGTCGCCGCGCTATGCTGGAAGGTATGGATACCCGTAACAACTTACAGGTAATCAAAGCAAAAGTTCCATTGAGCGAAATGTTTGGTTATGTAACTCAGTTACGTTCATTATCTTCTGGTCGTGCGTCTTCTACCATGGAGTTCAGCCACTATGCTCAAGCGCCTAGAAATATCGAGGACGAAGTAGTTGCTAAATCTAAAGGTCGCAAACAAGAATCTGAAGATTAATTTGTTGCTATCTTTTCAAGATAATCATTACAAGAAAGCTACCTTAACCGGTAGCTTTCTTTGTTTTTATCCAGTGATTGAGATGTATTACTATACAACCGGATGATTTGGATTGGAAAATAGCCACCCTACACCAGATGAACTTGAGGTTCACGAATACCGGCGTCAGGCAGGTATTTCAATCCTTACATAACTACTTCCTGTAGCCACAGACCAGCACCCTGATAATCGCTATAAATATTTTACCGGCTAAATCTATCCTTAATGAGTAGCTTTAGTTATTTTCGCATATTCTACTTAACGAACTTCATGACCAAAAAGCACGTTTACACTTTTCTCCAGATCGTTATTTTCATGGGCCTGGGCCTGGGGCTCATTTACTGGCGCTACACTGAAATGAGCCCGGAGAATAAAACAGCGATGGCAGCAGCCTTCAGGAATATAAAATGGTGGGTGCTCGCCCCTATCGCTGTCGTAGGCTTTTTATCCCATTACTTCCGGGCATTAAGATGGAAGATCCTGCTGAAAACAGTAGCTATTGAATCCAGTACCGCCAACACGACTTTTGCCGTGCTGATCGGTTACCTGGCCAACACCGTTGTACCTCGCTTGGGCGAAGTAGCTAAATGTACGGTCCTCGCCAAATATGAAAACACGGCACCGGATAAAGCCATAGGTACTATTATCGGGGAACGCGCATTTGATATCCTCTCTTTGTTGGCCGTAATGTTATTGGTTTTATTGTTTGAAAGAAATATTGCTTTTACTTTATTGAATGATTATTTCGGCAAATATTTCCACGATGGAACCGCCATCATCTGGAAACCTGTGATCATAGCGGTAATTATCATCCTTGCAGGTATAGCCGCCTTTGTTTTCCTGCTTAGAAAATTAAAAAATACCAAAGTGGGGAATATTGTAAGAAGTCTGGGCGACGGGATTGCCTCGGTATGGCGTATGAAGGCACGTGGCGCTTTCCTGGGGTATACTTTCCTCATCTGGCTGATGTATACGCTGATGGTGTATATCGGTTATTTTTCACTGGAGCCGACCACGGGGCTCGGAATGACCTCAGCACTGGCAATTATCGCTTTTGGAAGCATTGGCATGATCGTTACGCCGGGCGGTATTGGCACCTACCCCCTGATCGTCGCCGGCGTATTGCTTTTATTTGGCATTAACGAGGGCGTAGGGATGGCCTTTGGATGGATCTGCTGGGGCGCACAAACGGTTTTAGTACTTATTTTAGGATTAGCTTCTTTAATTTTATTACCTATTGTAAATGGAAAACACAACAAAAAACAAGCTGGATAATATTAAATCCAAGATCATAACGGCTACGCAACTTGGCCGCCTGGTGGCCGGCTGGAAAGTAAAAAGCTATAAGATAGTATTTACAAATGGCGTTTTTGACCTCGTTCACCCGGGACATATTGCCAGTATCGCTTTGGCGGCGCAGGAAGGCAATAAGCTTGTAGTCGGCATCAATTCAGACGCTTCGGTAAAAAGATTGAAAGGTGCTGATCGCCCGGTCAATGACGCAATGAGCCGGGCCCTCGTCCTGGCAGCCATGCAATATGTAGATGCGGTTTGTATCTTCGAGGAAGATACGCCGCTGGAATTGATAAAAGCAGTAGAACCGGATGTGATCGCGAAAGGCGGTGACTATTCACCGGAAACAGTTGTTGGGAACGATATCGTCAGTAGTTATGGTGGCAAAACGGTAATTATCCCTTTAGTGGAAGGATTTTCGACTACGAATATCATCAACCAATTTAACCGATAGCCAGGATGATGACCGGCGAGGCAAATGATACGCCGGCATTCCAAGAAAAGTGAGGCAATACAACGGTTCGCTGGAACGGTGACCTGCGCTCTGATGGTTTTTATTATTAACGCTCAGCATTTTATACTGCTTTCCAAGTATTGAAAATAAAAAAGGTTCCCGGGATAAATTACCTGGGAACCTTGCTTATAAGCTACTTTTTATTGTCGCTTTTTTGCTCCTTCTGATTATTCGTCTCGTCACCCCCTTTGGATAGCTGTTCCTCATTAGCCCTGCTATCGAGGTTATCCTTATTTTGAGGACGATTGTTAGACGGTTCATTTACTATGGCTTTATCTGCCTGGTTGTTATTCGCTTCCATAAAATTAATTTTTTGATTAATAATATCCCTGCGTTAGTTTGTTCAGCACCATAAATTTACGCATAAGCCTCAACTTATGCTCTTTTTTAAATAAACTTTAGGAGCGCATTAAAAAATGGACCTACTTAATTTTATGCAACAGGTAATCCATACCGAGGAACTCCGAAGCAGTGACAAGCGAGGTCATCGCTACGCCTAAAATACCGTGTAAATTGACATTCTGACCAGTCAGGTATAGGTTAGGAACGCGCGTTTTCGTGGAGAAGCTGGTCGCCGCGTGCTGATGTATGTCTTTTAAAATTCCATACAAGCTTCCGGTACCGGAGCCCTGGTAATCCCTGTAGGTTAATGGCGTTGCTATTTTAACGCTCTTTTTGAATTGTATCAGCTCGGGGAAACGTTCTGCAATCTTATCCAGTAATTGGTTTGCCTTCGCCTCTTTATAGCGCTCGTAGGCTTCACTTCTTTCTCCGGGAGCGATGGTATTGTTAAAAGTATCCGCCCAGGCATCGAAGTCGCGGGCCTCTATGTACGTCAATATAGATACCGATTCGGCATATCCCCTGTTTGCACCGTCTTCTGTGTAATAAATAGAATAGTTTACGGGGAATACCTGCTGTAGCTTTGCGATCATTGAAAGCGGATCACCCAGGTTCCAGTTGACATTATAGTTTTTATAAAATACTTTCCCGGGTTCTAAAACGATATTTACCATCAGGCAGGCAATGGTTTCGCGCGCATTATTGACCCGGCTTTTATATACTTTTTTAAAGGCTGCCTCTTCCGCTACCAAAGCCAGTGTTTCTTTCGGGTGAATATTGGAGATAAATTGGTCTGCATAAAATACATTCCCGGAATCGCAGGCTGCGGCTGTTATTTTTCCATTGTCGTATTGCAGGCTGCATACTTTTTCGTGCCGGTAAATAGTACCGCCCAGCGCTTGTAATGCTTTCCAAAGATATTTTGAGATCTGCGAAGCGCCGCCTTCACAACGCCATGAACTGTCTATATAGCTTTTAGAGACCAGCACATGTGTCGCCCATGAAGTGGAGCGCCGGTCGCCGGCATAAAGTATGCTATTTCCTGTTATTACCGATTGCAACAATGCGCTTGCCCCTGTTTCGGCAAGCACGCCGGCTAAACTTAATTGCTCATAGGGCAATTTCTCCGAACCATCCCCGAGTCTCAAATTATATAGGGGGAAAGCTCGCGCCGTCTCTTCTAAAAAACTGCAGTATTTATTGATGGCTGCTGCCTCTCCGGGAAATTGCTCCAGCAAGCTTGCTTTGTAGCCTGTACTCCCTTGTGCCAGGCTGAATACGCGGTCCTGTTGTTCCGGCAGCACCTGGTCGAAACAAGCTATATCCAGCTGTTTTAATTTAAGCCGGGACATAATCCCTGCATAACCGAATATGCGGTTCAGTACTTCTCCTTCGCCCAGTCCGCCGATATAGTGCACGGCACTATCGAACACTTTTTTATCAAAAGAAAAGGTTTGAAGGCAACCACCCACCTGTTTATTCTGTTCCAGTATGGCTACATCATAGCCTTCCTTCGCCAGTAACACCGCCGTTAAAAGGCCGCCTAAACCGGAACCGATAATGACGATCTGATGCTGCACCATATTTGAAAATTCTGAACCGCTAACTTACACGAAACATTTAAAGTAATGAAGACTATTTGAGCTGCGTTCCCGCAAACAGTTCATAAGTATAATCCAGCAATTGCTTGCCGCCAGTCACACCATGCCCCGGGATCACCCGCTTTACACCGGGATAAGCCTGCTTTAGCCTGGCAATAGTTGCCGGCCAGCTGGCGGTATCGGCATCTCCCAGATACCCTTTATCGGCATCCAGCTCTTTAACCAGGCAACCGCCAAACAATACGGAGTCTTTGGTGAAATAACCCACCGTATTATCAAGGGTATGACCTGCGCCGAAATAACGGGCAGTCACTTGCGCTCCGTTAAGATCGAATTGTTGTACACTATCAAAACCGTTTTCAGGCACAAACATTTTTTTCTGCCGGGTGAACGCTATGGTTTTATTGCCGGCATAGCAAGGAATAGCAGCAGCCCTGAAAGCAGCGGCTCCACCCAGGCAGTCCGCGTGAAAATGCGTGATCACGAGTGCTATTGGCTTTGCTTTAAGTTCTTCCTTTATCCATCGTATCAGTAAGGCTGATGTGGTATCATCAGTAGTCGCATCAAAAATGATGGCTTTATCCCCGTTAACGGCGATCATCCCGTTACAGGCTACTTTACCATAATCGTTGGTCGACAGGTAGCTGACATGTACATAAGTAGCCGGGCTGATCTGCTGTACCTCCAGTGCTTCACTCCTGAATACTTCTATGGGATATTTTTGTTCCGGTACATTTACCTGCTCACTGCCATCCCTTTTATTTTCA
>CAXYKQ010000080.1:0-2849 GCA_964277835.1 uncultured Edaphocola sp.
CTCCAGTAAATATGTAGCAGGCGCTATGGGACCCACCAATAAAACGACCAGTATCTCCCCGGATATTAACAACCCTGCCTTCAGAGCTATCTCTTTTAATGAATTGAAAGAAGCTTATATAGGGCAGGTAAACGGGCTGCTGGATGGTGGTGTGGACCTTTTGTTGGTAGAAACTATTTTCGATACCCTGAATGCCAAAGCTGCTTTATTCGCGATTGAGGAAGTGAAAGAAAGCCGTGGAATAGATATCCCGGTAATGGTGAGTGGTACGATCACCGATAATTCCGGCCGTACGCTATCCGGACAAACGCCTGAGGCCTTCCTGATCTCGCTGGAGCACTTCCCGATCTTAAGTATTGGTTTCAACTGTGCCTTAGGCGCGAAGCAATTGGAGCCTTACCTGGAAGTACTATCCAATAACACCGAAATCGCGATCTCTGCCTATCCGAATGCGGGCTTACCGAATGCTTTTGGTTTGTATGACGAAACGCCGGAACTTATGGGAATGCAGATCGAAGCCTACCTGGAAAAAGGATTGATCAACATTATAGGAGGCTGCTGTGGTACTACCCCGGAGCATATCAGGGCAATTGCTACAATCGCCCGAAGATTTGCTCCAAGATCCCTAAACACTAACCCGGCCTGAATATGAACCAATTAAGATTAAGCGGACTGGAAGCCTTGCTGGCCACCCCGCAAAGTAATTTTATCAATGTAGGCGAGCGGACGAATGTGGCGGGTTCCAAGAAATTCCTGCGGCTGATCAAGGAAGGCAATTATACAGCAGCATTGGACATTGCCCGGGACCAGGTAGCGGGCGGGGCGCAGGTTTTAGACGTGAACATGGATGATGGCTTGCTGGACGGTAAAGAAGCGATGGTCACCTTCCTGAATCTCATTGCTTCTGAGCCGGACATTGCCCGGATTCCGATCATGGTGGATAGTTCCAAATGGGAAATCCTGGAAGCGGGCTTGCAAGTCTTGCAGGGAAAAGGTATTGTCAATTCGATAAGCTTAAAAGGTGGGGAAGAGGAGTTTATCCGCCAGGCAAAACTCGTGAAACGATATGGCGCTGCCGTAATCGTAATGGCCTTTGATGAAACTGGGCAGGCCGATAATTACCAGCGAAGAATTGAGATCGTAAAACGCTCTTATGATATCCTGACCCAAGTTGTAAAGTTTAAAGAAGAAGACATTATTTTTGACCTGAACATTTTCCCGGTCGCCACCGGCCTGGAAGAGCACCGGCGGAATGCCCTTGATTTTTTCGAAGCGACAGCCTGGGTAAAACAAAACTACCCGGAAACGCATGTCAGCGGTGGAGTCAGTAATGTCTCTTTTTCTTTCAGGGGAAACGACGCTATCCGCGAAGCCATGCATGCGGTATTCTTATATCATGGGATCAGGGCCGGTATGGAAATGGGCATTGTCAATCCTGCCTTACTGACGGTTTATGATGAAATACCTAAAGAGCTGCTGGAACTGATCGAGGATGTCATGCTTGATCGTAACGAGGAGGCTACCGAAAAGCTGATCCAATATGCGGAACAGCATAAAGGGGGTAAAAGGGAAAAGGTAGAAACCCTTGCCTGGAGGGATCTGCCCGTTCAGGAGCGAATCACGCATGCCCTGGTTAATGGTATTGATAAATTTGTGGAGGAAGATGCGGAAGCTGCGAGAAACCTGGTGAGCAAACCCCTTGAGGTAATAGAGGTTTTCCTGATGAATGGCATGAATGTGGTCGGCGACTTGTTCGGATCGGGTAAAATGTTCTTGCCCCAGGTAGTTAAGTCGGCGCGCGTGATGAAAAAAGCGGTTGCTTACCTGCAACCTTATATCGAGGCAGAAAAAGATAAGACAAGACCCAGTGCCGGCAAAGTGTTGATGGCTACTGTTAAAGGTGATGTTCATGATATAGGCAAAAATATTGTAAGTGTGGTGTTGGCCTGCAACAACTACGAGATCGTTGACTTAGGCATTATGGTACCTGCTGAAAAAATACTGGAAAGAGCGATCGCTGAACAAGCTGATATTATAGGACTGAGCGGCCTTATCACACCAAGCCTTGATGAAATGGTGCATGTAGCGGCGGAGATGGAGCGGTTAAATTTAAACATACCATTGATGATTGGCGGCGCAACGACTTCTAAAGTACATACTGCCGTTAAGATCGATGCAAAGTATTCTGAACTGGTTGTGCATGTAAATGATGCCTCCAGGGCTGTGGCTGTGGTCAGCAATATATTGAGTAAAGAAAACGGAGGCGATTTTAAATCGAACATAAAAGCGGATAATGCGCATGTACGGGAAGTGTTTTTAAAAAATGTAAATCAGAAGGAATACCTCAACCTGGAGCAAGCCCGTGCGAACGCTTTACAACTGGAGTTTACAGCTGGTAATATTGTGCGGCCACAACAATTGGGCGTACAGGTAATCCTGGAACAGGATCTTGGCTTGCTGGCCGAAAATATTGACTGGACCCCGTTCTTCAGGAGCTGGGACCTGCATGGTAAATTCCCGGATATACTTGAAGACGAAATGATAGGCAAACAGGCAAAAGAACTATATGCCGATGCCTTAAACCTATTAAATAAGATCATTACAGAAAAATGGTTTACCGCGAAAGCAGTATTCGGGCTATTCCCGGCAAATGCTGTTGGTGATGATATAGAAGTTTATGACGGAGAAGGAAAGGTGCAGCAAGTACTGATAACGCTCAGGCAGCAGTCTAAAAAGGCTGCAAAGATCCCTAATATAGCCTTGTCAGATTTTATCGCACCTAAGGGAAGTGGTACGACAGATTATGTCGGTTGTTTTTGCGTAACGGCAGGGTTTGGCGCTGATGAAAA
>CAXYKQ010000081.1:0-13593 GCA_964277835.1 uncultured Edaphocola sp.
CATTGTTTATACTAAACAGAGCTTTCCGGTAACCGGAGTCCTGCTATAGCCTGCGCGGCAGTGGTACTGTTCCCCCTGATGTTATAAAGGTGGGCTAGCGCCAGTTTCAGGAAGTCTCTATCGGGGAACCGGGTGTCACGCATTTTAATCATTAAAGAACAGAGCCGGTCTACATATTCGAGATCCTTTTTCCTGTTCGACATCACCATTACTTTGTAGCGGGCTTCATCTTCTGTGTACCCCTTATTCCAGTACGAAAAGGTAACCTTGCCTTCGAAATCGATCCCGAGGCTGGAAAATCCCAGGAAAGTATAGGACCATATCCAATCCTCCACTTTGTTGATTTCCCTGGAGAGCAGCAGGGGCAGGTATTTACTGCCGGGATTTACCTCGTATAAAGCGTTAATGATATCAATAGCCCGGCCCATCGTATAAATTCCCTGCATTGCCAGGGCAATTTTCCTGAGGTACGGATCTTTTTCTTTTTGAGCGAGTTCCTTTAAGAAAGCGGGCTCTATTTTATTAAATGCAGCAATTTTTTTCTCTTCGGATAAATCGAAAGCACGTAACAGGGAAGTATTACGTATTAAAGGGTCCTTTTGCAATAAACCGTAAAAATAATAAGCCCAGCCTTTAACTACACTTTCCCCCGGCTCGATGTATGTTTGAAATGCTTTTAAATAAGGAGCCAGATCACCCCGTTCATTAACGTAGTAGATTGTTTTGATGGCCTGGAAGGCGTAGCGGGTTTTTAGAAAAGGATGCTTCGCTGTCGTACTTCTCTCCAAAGCGATTTTAGCAAGCCTTTCCATTGAAATCGAATTCGTGTCCAGCAGTCTTGCCGTCCAGGGATCACCCCGGTAAAATTGAGCGGCTTCCATCTGCTTAGCCAGGATAAAGTAATCCAGATAGGACCTATTTTTCTTGTTCAGGAGCCATTTTGTGAAACTGTTACCCTGGAATGAGGACCAGTTGCTTTGTTCATAAGCGCTCAGGAAAGAATCCGGCGCACAGGAGTATTGAATGGCGTAAATATCACCGGCCGTTACGCCCGTTCCTGTTATCTTTTGCCATTCCCCGCAATTTCGTTGATAATCTTTACCGGTGGGGTCAGGAGCATTACTGTTCAAAAAATACTCAGAATAATAAAAAGGTTCAAATCCTTCCTGCCCATTGATGCCGTTACGGAATAAAGCAAACCTGGCTTCATCAGGATAAAGTGAAGGACCGCAGGCTACAGCCAGCTCGGGCAGCAGGCAACACATCAGTAATACAATACTTGTAACAATAGGCTTCAACATAACGATCAATTCCTACAAATCTAAAAATTAAAAATGAGATCCGCATTTTTAACAGGTCCTAAGTTTGTATTTTTACGCTTTCGTAAAAATTGTTTCGCGATCATGAAGGAATTTAAAAAGTATTTTATCATCCCGGCACCGCCGGAGGAGGTATATCTTGCCTTGACCAATGAAGCTACGGTAATGTTATGGACCGGGGCGCCGGCACAGGTAGCGGCACAACCCGGCGGGGAGTTCTCGCTCTGGGACGATTCCATAGCCGGTCACTTTATTGAATTGGTGCCTGGAAAGAAAATTGTACAGGAATGGTACTTCGGCGAACAGGAAGCAGCCTCCATCGTTACGATGAAACTACACGAGGATAAAAAAGGAACTTCTTTGGAAGTGCGACACATCAATATCCCGGATGAGGCTTTTGAAGACATCCTGGAGGGTTGGGAAGATCCATTTATAGCGTCATTGATCGATTTTTATACCGATGAGGGGTCGGATTAAATTTTTCCCGATACCGGGTTCCTGCCAAAAAATGCGGTAAAATCCGGCAAACAATCCGAGCGTTAAGGCATGTTTTTTGCTCCGTATAGTGAAAAATAACTTATATGGATAGATTAAAGCCAAGCTCTGCCAACCTGATCATTTATATTATCATACTGCTGAGTAGCTGGAATATTTTCCAGGAGTCGCAAACGGGGAATATGCTCTCTATGGCAGTTTCTGTATTGGGTTTGATTGCTGCCGCTTCATATTTCCTGGATAAAAAAGGCTACAAAAGTCTTGTATGGATCTGGACCATAGCCCAGGTTGCTATCATCACAACTTTCCGGCTGGACCCGGAAAACGAGAGTACTCAGGAAATTTCCAGGTATGTCTTTTATGACTGTACCCAGTCTCTACGGCTGGGCTTCGGGTTTAGTTTTAAAGCGGGTAATACAAGACTCGCCATTGACCTGAATGCTTTAGTACTCGTTTATTATTTCCTGCTGAAACAATTAAAAACAAGTGCCCACATCGGTAAGTCCTATACACTGGCGGCACAGTCTGGTAGCCCGGTCGCTGCACAGCTTTCCGGTGATCTGATTGTACACATTACCGGGAAGGTGACCATTGACGCTTACCACAACTGGCTTTCCGGCAACCTGAGTACACCAATAATCATCAATGAGCAAGTATACGACCGTGTGGTGATCCGGGTAGAAAAAACGCAGCTCTCCAATTGTATATTAGCCGTGCCCGCAGATTACTTGTTCACTAAAAAAGCCAATTCGCCTTCATCTTTCGAAGCGGCAAACTGGCTTTATCTGAAAATGTAAATTATTTACAATTTTGCGGTCTGTATGCGCAGCACTTTACGGTCGGATTTCTGCACTTTCATTTTTTCCGGAATGAGGTTTAAAATTTCGTCCATTAAGGTTTGCAGGATGGATAGTTTGACAAAATGATTATTGGTCACTAATGAAATTTCGCGTTCCGGTTGAGGATCTTTAAAATAACGGATATTATCCAGGTAATCTTCTTTAAACTCAAATGTAGCCAGTTCGGGTAACACCGTCACGCCACCGTTAGTGTCCACCATTTTGCGGAGCATATCCACACTTCCCGATTCATACCGGTAAGGTTTTTCATCCTGTAGCTGGCTGATATTGTCGGCACATAGATTGAGCACCTGGTTGCGCAGGCAATTACCTTCATTGAGCAGCCACAGGTTATTGAGGTCAATATCTGCAGGTTCTATGGTACGCTTGGTTAAAGCATTGTCGCCCGTAGCGAAATAGCCGACCAGTGGTTCAAAAAATAAAGGATATTCTTTGATTTGCTGCATTTCCAATGGGGTGCTTAATAGTCCTGCATCCAGTTCATCTTTCTGTAAAGCCGTAACAATATCCTCGGTCTGCATCTCCGTCACGATCAACTTCACTTTGGGGAATTTATCTACATAAGCGGCTAAAAATTTGGGTAAGATATAAGGTGCTATCGTTGGGATGATCCCAAGTTTGAAAGTACCCCATATATCTTCTTTACTCTGCTGGATGATCTCTTCGATCTTACCTGCTTCTGATAAAATAACTTTTGCCTGCTCTACCAGGCGCAGACCGATATCGGTAGGGCTGATCGGGTGTTTGTTCCGGTCAAAGATCTTCACTCCGAGTTCGTCTTCCAGTTTCTGGATCTGCATGCTGAGAGTAGGCTGCGTTACAAAGCTTTTTTCGGCTGCAGCGACAAAACTTTTATAAGTGGCCACCGAAACCACGTATTCTAATTGCGTTAGCGTCATAATGATTGAAGATAAGAATACAAACTTAGCAGAAAAAATCAAAACCGGGGGCTTCAAATTTAATTACTTTTGTACCCTCAAGAGACTAATTGATTATGGCACAAGGTTTGGAATTACTGCAACAGCGCGTTGGTACTGTTTTGAATGACACTTTATCACCAGCCGGTAGCTGGCTCGGGTTTACGTTAAGCTCGGTGAGTAAAGGTAAGGCTATTGCTACGCTGGCCGTACGCCCGGAGATGTGTAATCCTTACGGGAATATCCACGGGGGTATGATGTCTTTGGTCATCGATGAGATCATTGGTTTTGCGGTGATTTCTTTAAATGCAGAAAATCATTATACCAGTGTTACCCTGAACGTGGATTTTCTCTATGCGATCAGAAGAGGAGAAACCCTAAGAGCAGAGGCCGAGGTGATCCGTTTCGGCAAAAAGATCATTAATGTGGATGTGCGGGTGTATCATGATGATAACAATACATTACTGGCGAAGGCTACCAGTAACCTGACGGCAACGAGTATGCCTATACTTCAGGAGCAATAAGTGATGATGCCCAGCGTGTCATTGTATCGTAGCCGAAAGACCTCTATCCAGTAGCGCTTCGCATTTAGGGCGCAGGTCCTCAAAACTACCTTTCTTTACCGCGTATTTGCCGCTAAAGTGAATGATCAGGGCACATTGCTCGGCACTTTCCAGGGTGTGATCACATATCTCTACCAATGACTCGATCACCCAGTCAAAAGTATTGACCTCATCATTCCATACAACGATGCTGTTGTTGAATTCGGTCGCTTCATCTGCCAATACATCTACCTCTTCTTCGTGGAAGGGTTTGGACTCGTTGTTTTGAATGGTAAAAACTGCCGCGGTTTCTTTTTCACTGATCAAATGCATGATGCGCTTCATTTAAAGTACTAAGGTACAAAATTTATAAGAATACGTCAAAACACCCCGGTTAAATGGTCCGGACAGAAAAGGACCAGGTAGTAATTCCTTACTTAAAATTTAATGTAGTTGCGAACTTTGATCCGTTGAGTTTAATAAATTTTAATATATTTGAAAACCACACTTATTATTAAAAACCTTTTTAAAAAGCACTGTAAGCATGACTCCCTTTAAAACACTTCTGCTGACGATCATTTGTTGTGGTACAGCAAATATTCTTTTTGCGCAGGAAAGTAAAATAAAGATTCCTGCATTTAACGATAAATACTCAAAATATGTACAGCAACTTGAGGGCGGCGACCTGAATATTGACTATACCGATTTTAGAAACAGTTTTTTAGACAGCAAACAGTATTACCAAAAAGGAATGCAATACGACAGTCTTAAAAAACAGATTTACACTGAAATAAAAAATAAAAATTACCAGGAAGTGATCAATGCCAGTCAATCTATGCTAAGCATTGACTATACAAGTATGTTTGCGCACAAGTATTTACAACAAACGTATAGAATTTTAGGTGACACCGCTAATCAAAAAAAATACCACGACATTGAATTCGGATTGCTAAAATCTATAACAAAAAGTGGAGACGGTAAAAGTTGCGAAACGGGTTGGCACGTCACGCAAATCGAAGAAGAATATTTTATTTTAAGCATATTAGGAGCAGACCTACAGCAACAAAGCATCAGTAGCGGAGGAAATAATACTTGCGATAAAATGGTTGTGAAAACAGGAGCAGGTGAAATTACCACCTACTATTTTGAAGCCAATAAGGTATTTGAAATGGAAAGTAAACTGTTTGAGATAAAGTAGAAAAGCCATCAGGAAGGTTATTTGAAAAGAAAACTTGCTATAACTATTGCTAGTCGAGATGTTACCCGTTAAAAGAAAGATAGAATTGGTTGTTGTGAGTAGGGACAGATACCTTATTCCAAGTTTCCTTAATTAAAATAACAAAATACCCAGCAAAATTGAAATTAAATCAATTACAAAAAATAACATTAGCCAGCCAGGGATTATTAGGAACAGCGCCATTCGGGAAAGGAAAAACGGCGGTACTAAATGCTGTGCAGCAACTCGGCTACCTGCAAATTGATACATTATCAGTCGTTGAGCGGGCACATCATCACACACTTTGGACAAGAATTCCAGACTATAAAACAACTTATCTGGATGATCTGGTGAAAGAACAAAAGATATTTGAATATTGGTTTCATGCGGCTTCCTATCTTCCTGTAGAAGATTATCGGTTTGCTTTACCACAAATGCTGGCCGTCAGACGCAATGAAGCGCATCACTACAACGCAACACCTCAAGTAATGCAATATATAATGGATACCATTCGTGCAGAAGGTCCAAAAAAAGCCAGGGATTTTGAAAATGAATCTAAGAAAGCAGGCAGTTGGTGGAACTGGAAACCCGCAAAAATAGCCCTGGAACGGCTTTTCTTACAAGGAGATCTGATGATCTCAGCCCGTAACGGTATGGAAAAAACATACGATCTTACAGAAAGGGTTTTACCGGATCATACCGACCTTACCATGCCAAGTCCAATGGAATTCGCTGAATACCTGGTAAAAACCTACTTGCGGGCTTATGGTTTTACAACACTCAGGCAAATCACTCATCTTAAAACAGGATCAATAATTCGAAAGAATGTCAGTGAAGTTTTGCATTCGATGCTCGAGCAGGGAACAATACAAAAAATAGAACTTGAAAACTTCCCCACTGTTTTTGTGCAACAGGATTTAATGGAAAAAACAATCCGGGCGAACAGTTCCCAAATCAAAATTCTTTCCCCATTCGACAACTTGGTGATACACCGGGACCGGGTACAACAGTTTTTTGGTTTCGATTACCGTATCGAATGTTATATCCCGAAAGATAAAAGACAATATGGCTATTTTTGTTTGCCTGTTCTTTTCGGAGACAAATTTTTAGGCAGGGTGGATTGTAAGGCACACCGGAAAGAGCGGCAATTGGAAATAATACAGCTACATATTGAAAACGAAAACTGTATGCCGGAATTATGGGTAGCGCCCCTCGTAGACTGCCTGAAACATTTTGCAATGTTCAATGCTTGTGATACCCTAAAACTCGACCAGGTCAGCCCTTCAAAATTAACCGACCCGATAAAACAAGCACTCAGAAAAGCAGGATATTAATAAGAGTCTAGCTTCGAAGCCGTAAAAATGAGCGAATAGAGTGGTGAGATACGGCCGGATCAAAAAGAGGGTTGAACTTATGCAATTGTTGTCTATATTTTTCGGGAAATCGGAGATGCTCTATAATTTGCAAAAATTATCTTTACTTTACCAAAACCAAAAATGCTGAATGATAAGGGCCGTTGCAATTTTAACTCATCAAAACCGGCAGCATAAACAACAGAATTATGAATAAATGGAAAGGACCTGCATTACTATTCACTCTATTAAGTTTTGGAGCGCTCCGGGAATCCTGGATCATTTTCAAAAGTAATGATCAGGGAATGATCTTTTTCGCCATTGTTATGACAGGAATTCTTGTGTTGCTTGCCATTTGGTTTTGGAGAAAAGCTGCCCGAAATGTTTAAAACAAGAAAGACATGTCGAGCCTTCAAAAAAATCAAAATGGATAGCAACTATTTTCCGAAAAGAAGGTAAAGAACTGTTCTAAATTTCAATTATTCAAATGACGAGGAATAGTCTTTTTGAAGGACATGACATCGAAAATCCGGAGGAATACTGCAGGAACTGGATAGGTGTTCCTGAAGAAATCCTACTTTATCATTAAATGTGGCAAGATGACAACTGTTCACCAGCAATAATTGGCAATACAGAAAAGCAACGCAAATAAGAATAAGTAGTTCAGTTAATTAAAAGAGGTTGAACAGTCCAAAAAAATATTGCTGCAATGACATTTACTTCAAACAACTGTTGAAGGCTGTCGTCGATAGGATCATTTCATTAATGAGCGAAATCTTTAAAAACTCATTTTTTACAAGCAAAAATGCAGGCTCCTACCGGCAACACCGCTTCTTAAATAATTTCCGGTACACCCAGTTCAACACTTTTACAATCCCTTGCATAATTATTTATTTTTAAACTGCAATCCCGGTTGCCGCATCATAGCCGCAAGGGTCTTCGAAAAACCCTGTACCATTTGATCGAGGTTAGCAAAATCTATAAGCCCCAGTTCGTCATTCTTTTGGTGGTAATGGTTCGTATGTTCCATATCGCAAGTCGAGAAAGAATGCGCCACTATACCTTTGCGGTAAAACCCAACATTATCCGACCGGAAGAACAATCCCTGCGACAAGTACGGATCTCTCACCACCTTAAAGCCCTCGCTGGAATTAGCCTGGAGCAGATCATACAAATTAGACTGATCGTCCCCGGTCATAAACATACTGTTGCGGCCCGAAGCCGCTACGGTACCCACCATTTCCATATTGAACATTACCTGCGTTTGGTGCAACAATGCCTGCAGCTCCGGCTGGGCCACTAATGCTTCCGAACCCCAAAGCCCCATTTCTTCGGCATTAAAAGCCATTATCAATACCGTTTTTTCCGGCGGGTGCTGCTTAAAATACGCTGCAATGCCGATCATTGCCGCTACCCCACTCGCGTTATCATCCGCACCGTTGTAGACGGTATCCGGGCCGCCCTGATCAAAACCGATATGATCAAAATGCGCACCGATGGCGTAGATATCTGCCGACTTACCCCTGATGATACCGCATACGTTATACAGCTTCATCCCACGCCTCTCGAACGGTACGAGGAAGCTACTACCCACCACCGGCTCCAGCCCGATTTCTTTAAAAACCCTTGAAAGATATTTAGCGGCAGCTTCATTCTCTGCAGTACCTGCTTTACGGCCTTTATACCGGTCATCACTCAGTTCTTTTACCACGGAGTATAATAGTTGATGCCCCGTAATTTCCCTGTCCTGAGCTTTGGTGTAGCTGGTCAAAGCCAGCAGGCAGATGAAAAGAGCAATAAAATGTTGGCTATATTTCATCTAAAGGTTTCCTTTTAGCACTTTTCAATTTTTTAAATTCGCTGGGTGTCATACCGGTTACTTTCTTAAACTGGCTGCTGAGGTGGGCTACACTGGAATAATGCAGGCGGTCGCTGATTTCGCTCAGGCTCAACTCATCGTAGAACAACAGTTCTTTCACCTTCTCGATCTTTTGTGCGATGTAATATTTCTCTATCGTAATCCCGTTCAGCTCCGAGAACAGGTTGCTAATGGTTGTATATTCATAATGTAATCGCTTAGATAAATAATCGGAAAGGTTTACTTGCAGCTCATTATGTTTATCCTGTACCAACTCCACGATGAGGGCCTTGATAGCCTCCACCATACGTTCTCTGCGATCGTCTATCCACTCAAAACCCAAAGCTTCCAGGTCGGCAATTACTTTAGCCTTTTTATCCTCTATACTTTCCTCTGCCAGCTGCACCTCACCCAAAACAATATTAACCGGGTGCAGGCCATTGTCTACCATCACTTTCTCGACAGCGGCTACACAGCGCTTACACACCATATTTTTCACATACAATTTCATGCTCTAAAATTAGTCAAAAAGAAGAAAACAATCCCGTTAAGGATTGCTTTCCATAAGTTTAATCGATCTCCGTATTTTATTTCTGTAAGGAACCCACTCCCCTGAAGATGCGGCCCCAGCGCATACCACTCTTGTTATATACGCCTCCGTCATTGTTCCCGTAACTTAACCAAACGAAAGAAGCTTTACCTACGATATGGTCTTCCGGCACGAAACCAAAATAACGGGAGTCCGCCGAATTATGGCGGTTATCGCCCATCATCCAGTAATAATCCATCTTAAAGGTATAAGTAGTGATCGGTTTCCCTTCGATAAAGAAGGCTCCCTCTCTCTCTTCAAAACTCGGGTTTTCTTCATAATCTTTGATAATGCGACGATACAAAGCTATATTCTGCGGGCTTAACTGCACGGTTGTGCCTTTTTTAGGAATGGTCAGAGTTCCGAAATTATCCTGGTTCCATTTAAAATTCGCGGTATCAAAAGGGAAGGTCCATTGTGCGATATTCCCGGTTTCACCGGGCATCAACACACTGGCCGGGATCACATTTTTAACGTTAGGAATTGCTTTAACTTTCCCGACTGTACCATGCTCCATTTCATACACTTGCATGTTATTACGCGGATCTATACTTTTAAATACGATGAAGTTTTCCTCCATAAAATCGGCGGTTAACTTTACATCACCCTCTACCCAGTAATCTGTGCGCTGGTGCGCATGCTGCGGCGCCACCTGGTCATTGATATACAATACCCCTTCTTTGATCATCACTTTATCTCCGGGACCGGCAACACATCTCTTGATATAGTTTTCTCGTTTATCTACCGGCCTGGTGATTACGTGGAACCGCTCCTTTACAGCCTGGCGGCCCATCTGGCGTACATAATTATAATAATCCTGGCTCGGATCTTCCAGGATGGTCGTATCATTATTGGGGAAGTTGAATACTACCACATCGCCCACTTTTACAGGACCGAAGCCAGGCAGTCTTTTATACTTCCAATGCACCGCCTCGGAATAAGATTTCCCACCGGTGACCGGCATGGTGTTATGCACTAAGGGGAATGATAATGGGGTATTAGGTAAACGCGGACCATAAGCGAGTTTGCTTACAAATAGGTAGTCATTCACCTTGAGCGTACCTTCCATCGAACCCGTGGGGATGGTATAAGCCTCGATGAAAAACATGCGTATAATGGTAGCCGCGACAACGGCAAACAATGCAGCGTCCAGCCATTCTCTCCAGGCCGGTTTCTTTTTTTTATTGGTGTCTTTCTTTTTCCAAAAGGCTACTCTCATCGCGCTTAAAAATTTAATTTTTCAATATTAATCGTTTTAACACAGATTTTAGAAGAAACCTGTGTTAAATATTTTACCTGGGGGCAATCCAACCTGTGGGATTTACAGTGTTAAAGGAACCGTTATCATTTACTTTCCACAATTCGAAATGCACGACATTATCTCCTTCGTCGTTTTTACCCGCCGATCCTACTACCTGGCCGGTATTTACTGTAGCTCCCTGGGACACGGACGCCCCTGAAAGTTTGGCGTATAAGGTGTAATACTGGCCATGGTTTACCAAAACAGAAACTCCCATACCCGGTACATTGAAGATTTTGGTGACCACTCCTTTAAATACGGCTTTAACCGGCGCATTGGCATTAGTACCAATATCAATTCCTTCATTATTCAAGGTTACACTGCGCTCGATTGGGTGCTGGTATTTTCCGTAAGGCGCCACGATCACGCCCTGGCTCACCGGCCAAGGCAAAGACCCCCTGTTAGCCTCAAAACTGGCGGAGAGATTTTGCACCTCCTGAGACAACACATTCTTATAATTCTTTTGTTCCTGCACCGGAGGGTTTACAGGCGGTTTCGTCCCGGAACCGGCAGGCAGGGTACCGGAGCCCGGGTTCTTGTTCACGGTTACTACAGTAGCGCCTGATTTGTATTGTTCCACCTGCTTTTGGGAAGCCGCTTTTTGCCGCTCCAGGTCCTCCGCGATTTTCTTCTGGCGGGCTATTTCTTTCTGGCGCTCTTCTTCTTTTCTACGGTCGATTTCCTTATTGCGTTCTTCGTTTCTTCTCCTCTGGTCCTCACGGGATTTTGCATCCGCAATGCGTTTTTCTTCTGCAGCGGCTTCTTCACGGCGCTTTTTAGCATCTTCTATATCTTTCAGGCGCTGGCGCTCCGCCTCTTCAGCCGCTTTCCTGCGCGCGAGCTCGGCCTGGCGGGCCAATTCTGCGGTTCTCTTTTGCTCTTCATCTATTGCACGCTGGCGGGCCAGTTCATCCTGGCGTTGCGATTCCAAAGCTCTGCGCTTGGCATCTTCCTCCGCTTTGATACGGGCGTTTTCCAGTGCGAGCTTGCGGGCCTCTTCTTCTGCCTTACGGCGCGCCTCTGCTATTTCTCTCTGTATCTGTGCCCGGATCGCGTTGTCCAGCTGTGCTGCCGCCGCTTTATTTTTGGCGATCTGCCCCGAGAGGTCGGTCACCTGGCTCTTTAAAGCCTGGGCGGCCTGGTTCGTTTCATCTGCTTCGGACTGGATCGTCGCTTTATGCTTTTCCTCATCAGATAACAGCGTATTGCGCTGTACCTTACGGTTATTGAGGTGACTTACTTTCGCGGAAAGTGAGGTCTGCAGATCGCGGATACGGTTGGCCTGCACCGTGCGGTATTGGCGGTACTTTTTCATGTACTCCATCCGACGGGTCATCTCGTTAAAGGTATTCGCAGAAAATACGAATACCATCATATTCTGGGATTCTTTATTACGGTAAGCATAGCGGATAGAGCGGGCATACTCCATTTTATACTTGCCCAGCCGCTGGTTCAGTACTTCCACTTCTTTATTGGTCAGTTCGATATCCTTGCCAATGGTCTTTATTTCAAGATTGATATTATTGATCAGTTGCTGGCGCAGGGCCAGCTTTTTGTTCAATGCGCTGAGTTCGGTCAGGGTAACTTTCTGGCTGGCCTTTGCATTATCCAGCAAAGCCTGTGCATTGGCGATCTCCCTCAGGATGGCTTCTCTTTTACTTTGTAACTCTGATTTAGTACCACTTACCGTACTGCCTTTCTGTGCCGATGCGGTGAAGGTTAAAAAAAACGTTACTATATATATACCTATGATTCTTTGCAGCATCAGGGATATGGATTTTTTTGATAGAATGAACAAAAATAGGTTTTTAGCATGAGGAATAGGCATATTAATAAAACATTGACTATTTCTTGCCTACCCAAACGACAAACTTCTCTTCAAATCCTTCTTCAGGGAAAATATCTTCTAAATCCCAAAGCGACGGGCGCACTCCGCTCTCTACAATTTCCTGATTAAGGTCGCCGCCCTTGAGGCAGATAAGGCCATTCGCCAATTCAGTAGTTTTGTTCTTTTTAATAATCGGCTTGGCCCATTCCCATAGATCTTTAAGGGGTGCAACTGCTCTTGAAACTGCAAAATCAAAATCTTTTTGCGGAATATTTTCAATCCTGGAGTGAACGGCCCGTACATTTTTAAGGCCGATAGCATCTGCCACTTCCTGTACCACTTTAATTTTCTTCCCAATAGAGTCTACCAGAAGAAAGTCAACTTCCGGATACATGATCGCCAGCGGAATACCCGGGAAACCGCCACCGGTACCGATATCCACGATACGCATGCCCGGCAGAAACGGACAGATGGCCGCGATCGCCAGTGAATGCAATACGTGCTTGGTGTATAATTGCTCGATGTCTTTCCGTGAGATGACATTTATCTTTTCATTCCATTCCTGGTAAAGATCACCTAAAGCTGTGAACTGGGCGATTTGCGTTTCCGAAAAGTCTCCGAAATATTTTAATATTACTTCCATTGTTTTTTATTTTTCCAAAATATAAAAGGCGAAACGGCCACATTATAAAGTAACCACATCAGCTCCCCCAGGGGATAAAACCAGGCTTGGTGTGTACGTCCTGCAACTGAAGACCACTTAAAGGCATTTGCCCAAAAAACCGCCAGCCTGCAAAGTATCAAAAATAAAACAAGCTTTTGGATTAACCCGGCAGAACTTACTAACACGATAAGTGCCAGCAACCAGAACGCAAAGGAAGACATTGCGTACAAAGCAAGCCCGTATTTAACCAGCGGTGCATAATACTTGCCCGAAGATACATGGCGGGTCTTCTGCCGCCACCACTGCCGCCAGCCGGCAGGCGCTGCGGAACAGGTATGTGTAGTTGCATGGTCCGCGATGATCGTGTTTTCTATATTTGCCAGTTTAGAAATGATAAGGTCATCGTCCCCCGAAGCCGTCTCCGCAAAAGTAGCGCGGAATGTCGCATCCTGCTCCAGTAAGGCGATCACGGATCTTTTATGGTATAACAGGTTCCGGCCTACGCCCATATATGGCCGGTAAAGCCGCGCCCAGGAAGCGTATTGTATAAAAGTATGTAAGGTTTCACATCGCACAAAGCGATTCAGTAAACCTGCAGACTTGTGATAAGCCCCATAGCACAATACAAAATTTTCTTCCAGGCCATTTTAAAC